>JAJRVM010000122.1 GCA_024277285.1 Planctomycetota bacterium | reverse complement strand
GCTCCTGCTTTCGTACCAACATCGCCACTAATCGAGCGACCAGTTGCGCGCCGCCGATCTCCCGCACTGCCCAAGCCGCTTGATCGCGAACCGGCCACGCCGGATCTCGCAAGCTGGCCAACAACGCATCCGTAGCCCGCACATCCTTGATCTCGCCCAGTCCGTAAGCGGCGAAGAACCGTACGTTCTGGTCTGGATCGCCCAACGCCTTGACCAATGCGGCAACGCTACCAGGGTCCTTAATCCGACCGAGTGCCTTCGTCGCCTCGCGGCGCACGCTGGGATCGGTATCGTCCAACAGATGGATCAGAAGCGGTACGACCAACCGGTCAGGGTCGCGTCCCAGTTCCTTGACGGCATTGCGGCGCACGGCGACCACGTCCGAGTGGAAGTCGTCGAGCGTCGCCTGCAGTGTAACGTCATCACCTGCCGCCACGGCGGCGTCAGCACCCATTACCATGGCAATCACAGCGATTCCGATGGCCCAATTCCAAGCAAGGCGATTCCCCATAGTCATGGCCTCCTAACACAGGCGTTGCGCGCACATCGAGAGTGTTTCCACTTTTGTCGGATAGACTTCTACATCTGCTACCGAATGATTATAGCGACATATTCCGGGGTCTGACGACCCCGGCAAGGGCTGTGTTGGCCCTCCGGGCCAGAGTTGCTTGGGAGCAACGAGACTCGCCGAGACATCGGCCGCAGTGCCAGACGCGTGTCACACCTGAAAGAAGACATACAGCGGCTTAGGCCCGGCCGGGCCGGCACAGCCTCTGCCGGTGCCGTGAGGCACCGGTGTGGTGTAAATTAGAATCGGCAAGCCCTGGAGGGGCAGTTGCGGCGCCGTCTCAGGAGAAGTGGCGAGGCGGAATTGTCCCTCGTTGTTACCAGCCGCTGCTTTCACGGCACGGAGTGCCGTGCCACACTCTGCTTGCCTTCACGGCACGGAGTGCCGTGGCACACTGCGAGGGTAATCGAGTTTGTCTGGGATGGCGACTTGGGAGAGTGCATAGCCGGCGCGATCCTTGGCTAGTCGTGCACCGGTCAGACAGCCGTCGAGTTTGCTGCGCCGGTCGGTGAACCCGTTGAGTCCGGCAAAACGGACACACGGCCCGGCCTTGGCAACATGCCCGCCATCTTCCTCCATGACGTCGCCCGCCATACGCATCCCAACCGAGATGCCGGGCATCAAGCCTTCGAGCGTATCCAATTCGCCCGCTCCCATGCACGACCCGCAATCAGGCTCCCAGCTGGGGTGGCGATTGTAGCCAAAGACCAATTCCGAGCAGATACGTGCCACCTCGCCCGCAGCACGAGCCGCTTGGACGTGACACAGGTCGGTGAAGAACTGCAGGTACCCTGGCAACGATTCCTTCAGCTCCGGGGCGTTCGCCCCCTCTTTTTCCAACTGCACCACGTCCAGGATCTGGTGATAGGAGGCCAACAGCCAACAGAGTGCATCGGCCAGTGGGAATGTCGCCCCTTGCCGTTTGTCGCGATAAAGGGGCTGGCCATCGGCATCGGTCGCATGCTGCAAGTGATTCAGCGACCATAACCACAGGTCCATCGCCGCCGCAATCGTGCATGCGCCAGTACCCGGTCGGTCGGAGGCGATGCGACACATTTCCGTGGCCCATTTGCGGAACTGGGCCAGGAAAAGCTTGCTGGTCATGGTGACAATCAGCTGCCGGCGCTGCACCGATTCCGGTCCCTCGTAGGTCGCTTCCAGTTGCGAATCCATCCATTTCTGCGGCAAGAATCCGGGGCAATCCTGCGTGATCCCAAATCCACCCATCAGGCTGACGGCCTGCCGCAGCAGTGTCGCACCCTGCCCGGTATTCCACAGCTTGGTCGCCGGTGACAAGACCTTGCCGACCGCGCGTTTGACGACAAGATCGACGACTCGATTGGCCGTTAGTTCCGCCAAACGTTCGTCATCACGCTCGTCATCAGGAGCGACCGACAGGGCCAGGTACTCGATCGCCAGTTGTTCCGCTTCTTTCGGGATCCGATGGGCCCCGGTACCGAGCTTCATGTTGGCGGCCGCGAAGATGGCGTCCCGATCGTGTTCCAGGTCGGCGAAGGAATCGAAGTGGCGTGCTGTCGCCAGCCCCAGTGAACAAGCGGCTTCACCAGCCGACCAAATATCGACCAGGCGATGGACCGCATCCTCCTTGGTCTGCAGCCCCAAGTCGTGTCGCGGTGTCCCCGGCTGGCCCTCGCCACCCCGAAACCGCTCGCGCTGGTACCGAATAATCGGCTCGATCGACGACAACAGCTTCGCACCGGTCATGACCCCCGCCGGAACGCGGGTGCGCGAGAACACCGCTTCCAGCACCTTGGCATGGCTGAAATTCGGTACAATCACGCCATCTTCCATCGAGTATCCTCCGACGATTCGCGACGCCGGGACCACCATGTCGAATTTGGGATCGCGTGTGGAGGTCAGTTGATGCACTAACTTGTGAGTCACCGTGCCGCGGTCGAATTCCCCTTCGTCCCCCTCTTCCAGGATGATCATGCACGAGCCCTTGATCCGGGGATCATCCGAGGAGACGGCAACGACCACAAACTGTGCAAAGTCCATATTATTCGTGAACCGGCCCTGTTTCTGCACGTGGAGCACCGGAGTTTCACCCTCCAGCCAGCGCTGAACACGCACTTTGCCCGAGAGCACTCCCGTATCGACACCCGCATAGGGGAGCGGTTCGGTCAGACAAAATGCGCCACGCGGCACCTGCCGCCCACCCTCGGCCGTTTTCGTCGCCTTCAGATAAGTGGCCTTCTGGGCCTCGGTCCCCAGGGTGATTATCGGCTGTAATGCCAGCCCCAACGCGACCAGACAGGTCGCCGCGCCACCGTCGACCCAGGCCAATTCGTAAGCTGCCAAAGCAGTTGCCAGATTCTTGGGACCCTTGATCGTCCCGCCATATTCAGGGTCGGCGAACAGCGAGGAGACGCCAGCCTGATCCAATGCGTCCAACAACCGCTGCTTTTCCGGTGTCCATTGGTACGTATCGCGTTGTCCTTCCGCCACCAAACTCGCAACCAACCCGCGAGCCACGTCACGCGACGCCCCGATGAGCCGCTGCAAATCGTCACGACCTGCCAGTCGCCACATGATCTGCCGTACCGCATCAGTAGGCAGCGTCGGCAAGATGGGAGCGTTTTCGGGAGATGGAGCCGAAGAGGAAGCGGTCGTCATGATTAGTCGATATCCTTGGGGTGCAGGGCCGCACTGGCACTCGAAACCGTGAACTCTAGCCTCTTTGCACGGGTCACAAAACCCACTCGATGCGGTGGTGTACGGTGGCGGTGGCATTATACCGCCAGGTTCCGGGGCCTGACGACCCCGGCAAAGGCTGTTATGGCCCTCCGGGCCAGAGTTGCTCGGGCGCAGCGATAGCCCCACCGGCCCTCCGGGCCAGAGTTGGGCTGCATCAAACGAAGCGGCAAGGCGACATCGACGAGCAAGGCCACGGCAACAATATCTGCTCGTATCGCGTCCCCTTGACCCGCAAGCGGCTCAAACCCGATAATCAGGCCGGTTTTCCTATACGAATCGAATCCAGCAAGTGGGGAGGGGCTACGTTGCCTTTCAACAGTATTGTATTGGTCAAGCAGGTCCCGGACACGGCCAACGTAACGGCCGAGGCGATGAAAGCGGACGGCACCGTCAATCGCGGTGCGCTGCCGACGATTTTCAACCCCGAGGACCTCAACGCCCTGGAAACGGCGCTCGAGGTGCGGGACCGGTTTGGCGGCACCGTTACCGTATTGACGATGGGCCCTCCCAAAGCGGCCGACGTACTGCGTGCCTGCCTGTTCCGGGGCGCCGACCGCGCTATTCTGCTGACCGACCGCCGCGCGGCGGCCAGCGACACGTTGGCGACCAGTTACATTCTGTCGTGCGCGGTCAAAACGGTGGGCGACTTTGATCTGGTCTTTGCCGGCCGACAGGCGATTGATGGCGATACGGCTCAGGTCGGCCCGCAATGTGCCGAGAAGCTGGGGATCCCGCAGATCACTTACCTGGAAGAGCTGGTCGACCTGCGCGACGACGCGGTGCGCGTGCGGCGCAACATCGGCAATGGCTGGGAAATCGTCGAATCTCGCTTGCCAGCTCTGATCACGGTGATGGAAACGGCCAATCACCCACGTCCCCCGCGTGTACGGCGCGTGCATCGTTATAAGCGCGCCCAGGTGAATGCCGAGCTGATCAAGACGGTCAAGGCCG
>JAJRVM010000121.1 GCA_024277285.1 Planctomycetota bacterium | reverse complement strand
TAAGCTCGCAACACGTGCGGACTTACGCGGTTTTCTTTTCCGCGTGCCCAATCGCCTCGACTCGCACCCAGTCGCATGGCGTCGCACCCAGACGCACCGCGTTTGCTGCGCATGCGCTGCGACGGATTCGTGAGTTTGACGACAAAATGACATTTATTGCGGGCTATGAAACGAATGCTGATAAACGTCGCCTCCTCGGAAAACTTGAGAATTGGGACGCAGGTCGGCGATTTCGCGACATCCAAGTTGGCCTGGGATCAGAACTGCCCGCCATTCGACGCTACTGGGACGTAGCCAAGATATTGCGCGCACTAACAAAGCTGGGCATCAACCTTGTGTACGACACCTGCGAAAACACGGCCGTCGATCCAGGTTCTTTTCGCGAAGCCGTCGGATTTGTGCCAGTGGACCAATGTCAACGCAATGTCTATCTGACAACACACTTAGACGAGCCTACAGCAAGAAGAGGGGTTGGGTATTCACTCAAGTTCATTTTCGGGACTCAGGAAACGACATCGGCATCCCAAGAGCCCTTCAAAGACGCGGCCAGATTGCATTTTCGGGATCGCCGCGAACGGGTGTTGGAAGCTCCCTAGAAGCGACCTAGCAGCTTGCGGGGTGTGAACGCCATGAAAATGCAGAGCTCAGATAGACGCCGATGATTTGACAAACAGCAGATCGTCGTCCATAATACCTCCATAAACCAACAAGTGGAGGTTGTTTGGACGTGACTGAATCCGACCCCAGACCTGTCGAGCGAGCGAAATCTGTGTTCAAGCAGAACGGCGGGCTACTACGCATGTCGGTTGCCATTCGGTCCGGTATCCATCGCGATACGCTCAAACGGATGCTTGAGCAAGGCGATCTGCAGAAAATCAGCCGAGGACTGTATCAACTCGTTGAGGCTCTTCCACCGACTCACCCCGACCTGGCTACCGTGGCCGCCAAGGTCCCTTCGGGGGTCATCTGCCTGATTTCCGCACTCTCGTTTCACGAACTCACCACGCAAATACCGCATGAAATTTACCTAGCCATCGGTCGCAACTCCGAGCCACCGCGGATCGGCTATCCACCGGTTCGTGTCTTTCGGTTCAGCGGGAAAGCGTTCACCGAAGGGGTCGAAACGCACGACATGGGTCCGGCAACGGTGCAACTCTATTCTCGCGAAAAAACACTTGCGGATTGCTTCAAGTACCGAAACAAGATTGGCCTCGACACGTGCCTCGAGGCCCTCAAGATGTACAAGCAACAACGCCGTTACGACGTCGATGCGATTCTAGAGCATGCCGCCACCTGTCGTGTCGACAAGGTAATGCGTCCCTACATCGAGGCGATACTGTGACAGACCGAAAGCTAAAGAACGTCGCAGCCTCTGTCCGGCAACGGCTCCTCAATATCGCGAAAGCGTCGGACCGCCCCTTTCAGGAGACCCTGCAGTACTTTGCGATGGAGCGATTCCTGTATCGACTGACTCAGACGCCACACGCAAACAAATTCATATTGAAGGGCGCGCTGATGTTGACCGTGTGGCGTGCATCGACCATTCGGCCGACCAAGGACATTGATCTGCTCGGCAACATGTCGAACCGAGTCGATGATCTCACGAGCGTCTTCCGAGATGCATGCCATCAGGCCGTCGAGCCGGACGGCCTCGATTTCGATCCGGATAGCGTTGCAGGTGTCGTCATCAAGGAGGATGCAGATTACGAGGGAGTTCGAATAACCTTCCGTGGCTCCCTCCAGAACATACCAATCTCCATGCAGGTCGATGTTGGATTAGGGGACATCGTGTTTCCGGGTGCTTCGATGACTGAATACCCGACCATCCTCGACCACACAGCACCGAGACTGCGAGCATACAGTCGAGAAACGACCGTTGCTGAGAAGTTCGAGGCCATGGTCAAGCTTGGTTTGTCGAACAGCCGGATGAAGGACTTCTACGACATCTGGCTTTTGTCCAGCCTTTTCGACTTCAATGGCGTGGCCTTGGCGTCGGCAGTAGAAAAGACGTTTGCCAATCGAGGCACAACGGTAACGGCGCAACCCACAGCGCTGTCGCCCTCCTTCGCAACGAATGAGACGAAAGTAACTCAATGGCAGGCGTTTGTACGGAAGTCCCGGCTTAACGACGCCCCGACCGATCTCTCGGCTGCCATTGAGTCAATCGCCACCTTTCTCAGGCCGGTGGCTCAAGCGGTTGAGTCGGGAGAGCCGTTCGTCGCACATTGGAACGCACCCGGCCCATGGATTGTAGGTAACCAGCGGCCGAAATGACCCCGTTCATGAACCGGATCATTTTGGTGTTGGTTTACGGACTATTGTGTTACCAAAACACAGCCGAGATGATCTAAAAGCAGACAATACGTACCATGGTTCGCGATGCCGCGACAATGCCAGGCGGACAATCAATGACGCCTGCCTCCGTTTTGGAAAGCTACATAGTTTTCAGGGTTGCCCACGCTGCCAAAACGGAGGCAGGCGTCGATTGAGACATCATTCGTTTTGGGACGGACACGAACACGTCGATCCCGCGAGAGAAGCCAACGACCTCCTCACGCCCCCCCCTTGCGGGCGTTGCCTTCCTGCTCGCACGACGTACAATCAACCGAATCGCTCGTGTCGGGATACGTCGACGCGTTGCGTTTCACATCGCTCGAGAGCTAGCTGGTGCGTTTCTTTTCTGCCATCGGTGCTGACCTGCCGTGAGATTCTCTTATGCCGTCAGATTCTGAGCATAGTATTCGTCGCTGTCTGAACCGCATGACTGCCGAGTGCCTTGCTGCGCAGGCTGCTACGGACAAATTCAAACCGGACCAGATTGCAGCCCAGCATCCGCAGCTTGCCGCCGCGCTGCGTGTGTTTGCCCAGCAGCGAGAGCCGGGAGAAACGAAGGGGAACGATCAACCCACGCTGCACGGTCTCTCAGACATCGCTGATGCAGCAGCCGACCATCGTGCCAAGCAGGGGCCCGGCGGCAGACCGCCGTCGCGAGGTTCCGACGAAAACACGCTTGCGCATGTCTCGGCGACGATCAAAACGGTACGGCCACAGCACCGTTTCTTTGGCGACTACGAGTTGTTAGCCGAGATAGCGCACGGTGGGATGGGGGTGGTGTACAAGGCCCGGCAGTTAACTCTGAATCGGACGGTGGCCTTGAAAATGATCCTGGCAGGCCAGATGGCGCGCGAGGAGGATGTCAAGCGATTGCAGCTCGAAGCTGCTGCTGCCGGGAAGCTGGATCACCCTGGCATCGTGCCGATCTTTGAGATCGGCGAGCACGAGGGCCAGCACTACTTCACCATGGGTTACATTGACGGTCCGAGCTTGGCGGAACAGCTCCAAAGCGGACCGATGTCGCCACGTCGCGCGGTGGAGATCATCTTGGAGGTCTGTGAGGCGGTTCAGTATGCCCACCAGCAGGGGATCATTCACCGAGATTTGAAACCGGCCAACGTGCTGATTGACTCCAAGGGACATCCAAGAGTCACCGATTTCGGACTAGCCAAGAGCATTGAATGTGATTCGGAACTCACGCGCACAGGTCAAGTACTGGGAACGCCCAGTTACATGCCGCCCGAACAAGCGGCCGGCCAACTGGGGAAGGTAGGCCCCACTTCAGACGTCTACGCCCTCGGGGCTGTCTTATACACGCTGCTTTCTGGACGACCTCCGTTTCAGGCAGCGAGCACGGTGCAGACGTTGATGCAGGTACTGGAACAGGAACCAGTATCCCTGCAACAGTTTGTCCCGAGCGTGCCATTAGACTTGAACATCATTTGCCTGAAGTGCTTGGAGAAGGACCGTTCCCGCAGGTACTCTTCGGCAGCCGAGCTGGCAGACGACCTGCGGCGATGGCATGATGGCGAACCGATCCACGCGCGCCCGATCAGTTTCGGCGCCCGCCTATGGCGATGGTGCCAGCGCAACCCCGTGGTCGCGACACTCTCGGCGCTGGTGCTGAGCCTGCTCGCGGGGTTAGGCATCAGCGGTCCGATCGTGGCCTACCGCCAGGCGAGCTTGCGCCACAGCGCCGACACGGCCCGTTCGCAGGCCGAAGAGTCGCTACTTGATATGTACTCGGCGATGGGCTTTATTGCGACACGGCAGCATGAGCCGGAAACAGCGATGCTGTGGTTCGCCAATGCAGTAGCCAGGACCAGTGACCGGCACGGAGAACGACGGCAATTGAATCGGATTCGGGTCAACAGTTGGATGTCGCAATCCCATTTGCCGGTCAACGCGTTGCTGACCGGCGAGTCGCAGATCACGCAGATGGCGTTCCATCCCCAAGGAAGCCATCTGCTGACGCACACGACGGCAGGCTGCCAGCTCTGGGATCTGAATACCGAGAGGCGCGTTGAACTGCTGCCAGATGCCGCTCCGGCCATTGCTGTTTTAGCTCAATGGAACCACGCCGGCACCAAATTGGCTGTTGTTGCCGTCGGTGCACTGCACGTCCGTTCATTTCCCGAACAACAGAGTCTGGCCCGGTCGGTCGTCGGGTTTTCCGTGCGTGCCATGGCAACGAGTCGTGACGGCCGATACCTGGCTCTCGGCGGCGCGCGACTGCGGATTTGGGATTGGGAAAGAAACGACTTCGTTGGTGAGGCCTTCAAACTCGCCTCCCCGGCGGTCGCCTTAGTGTACGACACGCCCGGTAACCATCTATTGGTGTTTGGACATGACCATACCGCCACAGTTTTTCAGTTTGACGGGCAGTCACGACAGTTCGCGCAAATACTAGCCCCCGTCGAACACAATGGCCGAAGAGAGCCCGACTGGCTGGGGGCCGATGTTGTCGCGCCACAGTGGCTCGGCGACCGGCACGGGCTGATCACCTGCAAGAGTGACGGGATTCTCATTCAGCGCGACAGTCGGACGGGACGGAAAATTCGACAGCTCACCTACGCGAGCAGCACTGCCTCAGCACTGGTGGCCGACCGGGAGGGCCGGTTTGTCGTGGTGGGCGGTTTTCCATACGCGACACTAATCACCTTCGACGGGGACAAGACGGAATCCTACCAGCTCGAACACAGCAACAACGTGGTCGCGATTAGTATCAGCTCCGACGGCTCCACGATTCTGACCGGCAGTGCGGACCGAACGGCACGCCTTTGGTCTGCCCAAGATGGGAGTCCGTTAGGTCATCCGATCACTCACACCAACAACGTTCACGCGGTGGCATTTTCCCGCGACGGCCTCCAATTCGCCACAGCTCAGGAGGGTGGATTGATCCGCGTCTGGTCACGGCCCGAGGGACGTCGTCTCTCAAGACACTTTCCCACACCGGCAGCCTACTCGTTGTGCGCCATGAGTCCGGACGGCAAGCTGGTGATCCCTTGCGGAGCCACCTACCGCGGCGCCAAGGTGAATCGGACTTACGTTCATGAAATACGGTCGGGCCGAACGGTCGGGCACCCGATTGAGCCGGGAGGCTACATTTTGGCGGCGGACTTTTCGCCCAACGGACGAGAAGTGGCGGTCTGCAGCTCGGCCTACACCAGCACGGGTGCGAGACTGCGCGGCATGTTCTTACCGGACGGGAAAGGCGGGAATTTGACCGTCTGGAACTGGAACGAAAGCCATATGCCAGTGGCCACCGTTGCAATGCCATCGGAACCGCGCGACGTTGACTACAGCCCCGACGGGAAATTAATCGCCGTCGTTTGTGCCACCAGCGAAGTGGTGCTCGTGGACACCGAAGACTGGTCCGTGCACCGCAGAATTCAACTGGGCAGCACAAGAATCATGCACAACCGTTATCGGAACAACGGTCGTGTGCGTTTCAGTCCGGACGGCCACCAGATCATCGTCTGGGGCATTGGAGGCGATTCGCGTCGTGCAGGTGGTACGGACAATCAGGTCTACCTGTATGAAGTGCCAAGTGGCAAGCTGCGGTACGTACTGAAGACGAAAGGCCGGTGCTGCGACGTACAATTCTCGCCGGATGGGACCCGGATGGTCACTGCGAGTTTCCAGAACGAGGTACGTGTTTGGGAACTGGCCACCGGTCAGCCATTGGCCGCCGCGATCCAGCATCCTGACTGGGTCTTCACGGCGAAGTTCAGCCCAGACGGCCAATATCTGGTCTCGGCCGGGCGGGATTCATTCGCGCGTGTGTGGCACTGGCAGACCGGGCGGTTGGTCTCCAATCCCATGCAACACGATAACGAGGTGATGGATGTTGCATTCCTGAATGACGGGCAGTGGGTGGCCACCGCCAGCCATGATTCCAGCATTCGCATCTGGCACGCGGCAACGGGGCGACCGCTCTCACCACCGCTGCGTCTTCCCGGCATGGCCTGGCAACTCCAAGTCACGCCCGACGAGCGGCACATCGTCGTCGGTGGAAAACTGAACGGCGTTTTTTCGTTTGACCTGCAACACGTCCAACCGCTCACCGAACTGATGCCAGACCACGGTGTCATGCTGGCGGAACTGGCATCCGGCAAGCGATTGATCGGTGACGGTGGGATAACGAATCTGACCGTCAACCAATACATGGAGCAATGGCAGGCTTTTCGGCAGGCCCAGCCATCATTCTGGACCAGCAGGTTCGATCCGACGACACAGGCCGACTGGCATCGCAGAAGCATGCAGGCACTCTACACTCAAGAGCGGTGGGCGGCGGCTCTGTGGCATGCCAACCGGCTGGTGGAGGACGGCTCCGTTTGTCCGAGTGACTTCCGGCATCGCGCTCAGATCCACCAAAAACTGGGGAACCGGGACCTGGCGATCGCGGATTACACGCAACTTGTCGAATCGGAAGCGGAAGCGGTGGAGGGACTGAAACGTCGGGCAGCCCTGTACATGCAAACGCGTTCCTGGGATCGCGTCATCAAGGATTACCAAGAACTGATCAAGCTTGCGCCGAACGACCCACGTGCTCATGTGACACTCGGCATGGCTCTGGAACTGGATGGGAGAGCTGATGAGTCGATCGCCGCCATACGAAAGTCGATCGAAATCGATCCGCAAGACGTTCTCACTCGCATCAGCTTAGCCAGCCTACTGGCTAGACGCGGCGACACAACGGATGCCATCGCCGAACTTCGGAAAGCCTTGGATGTCGATCCCCGATCTGGCCGCACCTATCTCGAACTGGTTCGCCTGCACATCCGCTCAAACGACTACGAACAAGCCGCATTGACCTGTACGCAAGCCCTGCAGATCAAGCTGGCGGCCTCCGTGCGAGTGCAGATTCAGTTTCTGCACGGGACCGTGATGGAGCAGTTGGGACAATTCGAGAAGGCACTCGCGAGCAAGGAAAAAGCTTACGCGTTGGGAGCACGACACCCTGCCTACAAGGAAAACCCGGAACAGTGGCTAGAGCTGGCGCGGCGGAAGGTGGAGTTGAACGCGCAGCTCGCCGATGTACTTGACGGTTCATTGCTGCCCGCCAATGACACCGAGAAGATCGAGTACGCCGGTCTTTGCTACTATCGAAAACTCTACTCGGAACATGTTCGCCTAGCCAAGGAAGCGTTTCAAGCCAGCCCGCGTCTGGCGAAAGATCCGAGCACTCCGCATCGGTACAATGCCGCCTGCAGCGCGGCTTTGGCAAGCGGCGGCGGCGGAACAGGCAAGCATCTGGATGACGCGCAGCGAGCCGCGTCGTGTGAGCAGGCCTACCAGTGGCTGCAGCAGGAACTCGACATGATTGACGAACAACTGGAGCGCGGCCCGGTCGCGCAGCGCTCCGTCCTGGCCACAACTCTGCGGCATTGGCAGCGTGCCCCCGACCTGGCAGCGATTCGCGACACCCCCTGGATCGAACGCCTCCCCAAGGCTCGGCGTTCTTCACTCGAAATACTCTGGAACAAAGTCGAAACAATCTGTGTGGCGGCCGAGTCGACGCCAGCGCGCATGTCGCTCAAAGAAAAATGAAAGGCCTCGGAATCGTCCCGGATAGCGGCCCAATTGAGTTAACACCACATTCTCATTCGGAGCGGGTGTTTACGGGGCGGCCGAGACGGAACTGTGCCGTTTCTCAATGGCGCTTCGGCGTCACTTTCGGCCGTTCTATTCCTGCTCCGCCACAATCTGGCCAAGCTCAATATCATCGAACCACGCCTGTCCGTCCTTGGCCCCTTCGACCAGCAACATATAGACGAGACGTGGTTGTTCACTTGGGGGAGTACAAAAATAAAAGTCAAGCGATTGCCATTGGCCATCGCTGCGGTTCTTCACGGTGGATTGCGCGGATGAAAACTGCGTCAACCACTTGCCATTGGCATCTTGCCACTTCAACGTAACGCCAACTGTCGCGGCAGGGTCGATGCCATTGGTGCGAATACGGCACCGAGCACGGTAGAACGTGCGTGGCTCGACGTGGATTTTCTTGAGAAAACAGAGTGGCTGGCCATCTGAACCTCTGGCGGCAATCCGCAATGCCCCTGGGTTCGTATCGCCTGCGCTGCGGTCCCACACGAACTGGGCTTTACTGCCAACGCGCTGCCAGTAGCTCCATCCACGAGGCAATCCACCGCGAACGTTTTGTTTACCGGCGTCTTCGCAGTCGTCCAAGAACACACGCCGCTCGTGCATGCCCCGCGGTGGCCCCTCTTTCGCGTAACGCAGCAACTCGATGCAGTCTTCCATGGCCTGCTTTACACGTTCCCAGCCCGCAAACAAGAACTCGGCACGCGCCTTTTCTTCCTGCGTCTGAGCTAACGCCTTTACTTGGCTCATCCAGGCTTCACATCGGTCGAGATCATCAACTTCCAGCGCGTCAAAGTACCCCGTGCCGTGCATGGGTAAGTAACAGGTACGTCGCACACCGTTGGTAAACCAATCCGTCGTGGGGACCCGGCGAGTCCAGAAATCTTCCCAAAACGCGTAGTAGGCCCGCAAATGAGGAGCAGCTTTGCGGCCAACCGCGAGATTGCACCATTCATCGAGCATGGCATCGACGTCACGCGTGGGATCCCACAACAGCTTGAAGAAGACATACAACTTCGGCCCTTCTGACCACGCCGCAGTCGGATATGCCTCGGCGTAATAGGCCACCACACCGTTCTCGTTCGCAAATCGAAGATACTCGCCCATCAAGTGCGGGTAGACGCGCGGCAACTTATAGAACTGGTCACCGTAAATGTAGTCGTACCAGGCCAATCGAGGAGCGACTTTCAGCCACGCATGAGTACGATCGATATCCGCCTTCCGCGCCGCCGGATCAGCCCACATCATCCGGTCAATGCAAACGTACGGCAGAATGTGCGCGTTCACTTTCACCTGGCGCGGCGGGTCGGTTAGCTCGTTATATGCCAAGCATCCGAACCACTTGTCCGGATGTTTCTTCAGCACGCCTTCGGCAACCTGGCTGGCCCAGCGGAAGTAATAGTCGGAGAGATCTACCTTGCCAATCGAATTGCGTCGCACATCCCCCTTCATCACAGCATCGTCCCACGCATGCGTATCGTTCATGCCCAGCGAATACGACTCGGTCGCTTCGTGCGTGTCGAAAAACACATTGATACGGTCGACCGCCTCTTCGACAATCCCATTGGCGTCCAGGACCGGTTGCCAGTTATAATCACCCCGTTTGCTGGGGACACGGTGCGTACCGTTAACCACCGGAAAGAACTCCGGGTGTGATTTGCCGTCCGTGTCGGGAGGAAACAAGTGCAGCAAGTTATGGTGAAATGACATGCGTCCATGCATCCGCGCGCGCATCAACCACATCGCCAGCGGATTCTTCTGACGTGAGCCAGCAAACGCATGGCCGCTCACCTGGCGGCTGAAGAACGCCGGCGTCTCGCGCACCGTCACGCGGGGAATCAAAACTTTGTCCGATTTCGGTATATAATCACCCACCTCGCCTGGAAAGAGCCAACGCACGCCTAGGTACCGCTCTAACAATTCCTGAGTACCGAACATGGCGCCCCATTCGGACCCACCGCTGACAACAATTCCCTCGGAACTCGGTGACGAAATCAGATACCCGTCTTTGTCCAGATCCGGATCAGGCGAATCCGCCGTGATACGCAGTACCGCCATGTCTTGAGGTGGTTCGGATTTCAGCGCAAGTCGCACTCCGGTGCGTTTCTCGATCACGCGCACAACCAACTCGGCCGCTTCCTTGACCAGCGCCGGTTCCTTCGCTGCAACCACAATACAGCCAACCGCCTTATTGTCACGCACTAACTCCACGCCTTCAGCCTCGTCCTCCGGCGTTTGCCCTTCCAGTTCTTTGCCGACCTGCTGAAGACGAGCGGCCCAGGCAGCGGGAATGCGACCGGTTCGGTCGGGCGGCACATTGAGCAGGTAGTTGGCGTGCCGCGAGTTGCAAAGCTTCACCTTCTTGACAATCGCCTCGACACTCTGCAGGTCATCCGGCCCCAATCCGGCGTGCCAGAACCATCGGCTGTGAGTCAACAACGTATCGGAAACCTCGGCGGGCAGCGCATTGTCTTCCGGCGGCAGCTCCGGCCTCCAGGGAAATTCATAGCTCAACACGTCCGAAACATCGAGCGAACGCGCGTTGTTGGCGACCAGTACGCATCGAGGCTGCAGCTTCTTAATGTGGGCACGAATCTCTGGCCACGCCGACGCCGTGTACTTGTTGCGATACTGATCGATCCACAGCAAGTCAATCGGCCCATAGTTGGTCAGCAGTTCGGCCAGTTGTTTCTTGATGAAGCCGACATAATCACCAGCCGCTTCCGGTGGCAAGCCATGCAGGTCGGGTTTTCCCTCCACGGCCACACCGGCCGGTGGCCGCGCGTAGTCGCCCGGAAAACAATAATAGAGTCCCACCTTCAATCCGCGTGATCGGAACGCATCGACATACTGGCGGACGATGTCGCCCTTGCCATTTCTGTAGTTCTTCAGCGCGGTGATATCGTGCGTTGTATGGGCACTGTCCCACAAACACCAGGCGCCCGTATGCTTGACCGTCAGCACGCCATAGCGCATGCCGGCTGCCTTTGCCACATCGGCCCATTGGCCGCAGTCTAATTGCGACGGAGCGAAGACGGCTGGATCCTCATGGCCATTGGCCCAATCCAGTCCGACAAACGTGCCCATATTAAAATGCAGGAACATCCCGAACCGCCAATCCAGGAAATCCTGCCGATCACCTGCGCCCACAGGCTTCGCATTTTCTGCACGCCTACCATCCCGGATTGAACTACCCTGCGCACTCAAGCGCGACACACTCAGTAACACGATCGCCATAACGACCAGCGCGAGGTAACGGTAATGGAGAAACGTTTTCATGCGAATAACTCCTAGGCCGGCAAAATCAATGGCAGAGCCTCAATCGGGCTTGCTCGTAGTCGAATCCGTTTGGTTCGGCGAAGATGCATTCTCTCTCTTCCCGATCCGTTAAAGATGGCAGAGGGACTCGTACTTCGCAAGCGTTCCAGGGACCGCGTCGATTGACGCGATGCTGCCCGCGACGAAAGACTCGCCCACAAAACGCCAACGAGTTCGGAAACAAAAGACCTACGTGGCATCTTCCGCTGACCAACCTCTGGGGACAATTCGCTTGGCCAAAGGTCGGACAAGAGTCGTTTTCCAAGTGCTGCAAGAGCCCGGGAAACAACTCAATTTGCGTCAGCTCACGTTGCGCCGCGTTAAGTGAAAAACGTGTTGGCGAGTGTGGAACGCCTGAAAACACGCCATTTCGATTGCCGCCAGACGGTGAGAAGCTGTCGGCAACGGCACGGAGTTCGGTGCCACTGCACGTGTAGCCTGGGATTCCATCCCAGGCATGGGAAACGCTCTACCGGCAAGAAGCCCGCTACCGCCAAAACACCAAGACACGTGTATTCCGCAACGCGTTCCAGCTTAATCGCTCGGCAATAGAAATTCGTCTGCAGCGTGGCACGCCGCTCCGCGGCGTGAAACGGCACGGAGTGCCGTACCACTCTCACTCGGGAAAGATTCCCGAGCCACGGCGAAGTATGAGAGTCACTCCGTCTGAACGGCGTCGTTTGATTCCGGCTTGGCAACGGCTTCAGGATAAAAGGCCATACTGGTCTGAATACTGTAGCCGCAGGTGCAGCCAGAACTTCCCTCGGGAATCAGCACAATGCCGCCCACGGGCAAGATATTCAAGTAGCACGCCGGTCGGCTAACGAATGTGAGCGGCTGCCGCTTACCGGTGGCGAATTCCTCCGCCGTCGGATGCCCGTCCTGCCGGCTAAATGCAATCTTTGCCGAAGCGGCCAGCGGTGCACACTGGGGACTCTTGTTCCACAACCAACCGGTGTACTCCTGACCGGTGCGTAACATGTACGCAAAGCCAGGCCCGTAAACCACATCGCCCACGATAACCGGATGCTGAGTCTGCTCGCCATGGCCGCCATCAATGCGGTCGGCATGACTCGGTGTATTGTCGTGCTGCCAAAGGACGCGACCGTTATTGGCACCAAGCGCGATCAGGCGATACTGAACTAACGTACGACCGCCGATCTTGGCTAGTCGAGTGCCAGTCAACACGAGCACATCTTGTGAGCCCTGCAAATAGACGGCATTGACTGCCGCCGGCGCCAGGTCCAAAGGCGTTCGCCAAAGAACGTGGCCATCACGGCTATCCAATGCCACAGCCTGCGGCTTATCGACGGCCCATAGCTCCGACAATGTAATGCGGCCGGTCGCATGTTTCTTGGTGGCCGGATTCATGCTCTCGACAAAACAGACCCGGTCTTGCAGCACCGTAAGGGTCGGGTTTGCGATCACGCCCGCTGCCGGAACGTACTTCCAGGCCGGCTGATGCGAGATGCGGTCGGCGCCGAACAGGCTTCGACTGGTGACCACCGGCTGGTTGTTCCGCCAAACTGCGGTGTAGTCTTCCTGCCTCTCGATGCTCATCTCCGCACCGGCCAACGTCGCACTGCCGATCAGCCTGTCGGAGGTCAGCGACACGAAGCCCCAATGATTGCCCTCGGATGTGTACTGGGTTACCGGCAGTCGAGCAACCTCCTTACCCTTGGGACCGTCGAGCACGATGCACTCGTTCGCGGTAGCCACATACAAACGGTTGTCGTCGTCGATACTCATAGTGCCACAATCGCGTAGTACGGCCACGCGACCAGCTCCGGAGATGGTCTTTTCCCACCGGATCGTGCCGTTGTATGCGTCCATCCCGGCCAACCAATCGCGACCGACAACGTAGAGCATGCCATCGCGGTACAAGGGCGGCGAAGCTTTCCAGTGCCGGTCGAACATGCGACGCGGTCCCGGCCGGCCGAACCAAAGCACTCGAAACTTCCCAAATGGCATCGCGTCTTGCGTACAGACCGTACCCTGTGCGTTGACGTAGGTGTCGGTCCATGCTCCCGCACCCGCTACAGCATTGCGGCGAAATCCGAACTGGAACTGCTTGCTCGGAGGTTCCAGCAGCTGCCCGGACGGTTGATCACCACCGGCTCCGGCCAGTGTCCGCTCGGCAAGCAGTACGCCGCCACTCGGGCGAACCACGCGTACCACACTTTGGAAATCCATTTGTGGTGTGCCGGTAACGATCACCAGGTTGAATGTATAGGGTCGGTAAGGGATCGCCTCGCGTTGCCAACTGTGAACTTCCACGTGCGTACCCAACATGCGCATTTCTGAGACTCTCTGGCGAGCTTGTTGCGCAGCCTTCGGGTCGGCGATTGCGAGTGTCACGCGAAGATTGGAGCCGCGTGCCAACGCGACGGCCATGCTGGCTGACTGCGCGTCGCCCACCACCAATGCTCGCCCCTGTGAGAAACCCGACCAATCGATCACTCGCTCAGCCAAGTCCGTGTCTTTGCCGGAAGGCTCGGCCTGCCGCGCAGCGTTCTCTGACCGTTGCTCGGCACGATCGGTCACTTCAGCCAAGGTCATCTTGCTGTTGCCAGCAGGCCCCAGACAATAGATCGATCCATCGGCACAGCTCGCGAACAGCCGGCCTTCGGCTGCGGCCAGCCCTTCAATCCTGCCGCCAGGAAGGGGCACGTGATGGAGAAGCTTTCCCGTTTCGATATCGAAGAACAGCAGCTGCTCCTGACCACCGACCACCAGGTGACTCGCAGTCTTGAGCATGCAATAGCCATCGCGGCACGGCGCCTGCCACAGGCGGATATACTGTGTGTTCTCACTCGAAAGATACTTACGTCGTTGGACCGCCTCGACCCGGCGCGACTGCAGCACGTAGACTTTCATACCATCGACAATAATGCGACGCCCCTGGGTCTTCACCATCGCCTCACGCGTCCGCGCCGCGAATGCGTGAAAGGCGCCACCTTCGCCCGGCCCGGTGATAACACCTTCGCGGACGATCAGTGCGCAGGACCCGCCAGGAAGATCACGGCCCCACGAGTCCGACTTGCCCAACAACGACACTGGCTTGAACGAATCGCGACGAAACACAACGAATGGTGTCCGACCAGTCGGAACGTACAGCTGTTGGTCGCTCAGTAACGTGTATCCTTGCGGCGAATACTTGATCGGTTTCTTTTCGAGTAGTTTCCCGCTGTGCGCGTCCGCCGCACACAAAAACACGCCCATCTGTGGGAACAGACCGACGGCGAAATAGACTTTGCCATCGGCGACCGAGATGCCAGCGCGAACGGGCATCTCCGAAATAATTCTCCCGTTTCCGACCAGGCGGCGGTCCTTATCACTCGCACGCAACCGCCATCGTTCTTGGCCCGACTTCAGATCCAAACAGTATACGACACCATCATCGCAACCTGCATAAACACGTCCGTAGGCGATCGTCGGTGCGAGGCGAACTGGCCCCTCAGTCGGAAACAGCCACCGTCGGCGGCCCGAGGCTGCGTCGAGACAGACAATCGCGTCACTGGCCGAGGAACCGTATACGACACACCCTTGTGCGGCCACCGTGTGGTAGGCGCGATCGTACGTCACGGCGGCACTGAGCCGATGTTCCACGTCATAGTTCACTTCGGCCGGAGGTGGCCATGCCGGCGACGGTGCAGCAGCTGGAGTATGACGCCACATGATCCCAAGATGCGCCACGTCGATGCGCTCGCGCGAGACAAAACTCCGGTGCAAGTCGCCACCGTAGGTAGGCCAACCGACCTGCCGGTCGATCCACTCGGAAACCTGTTCCAACTGGCGCGTCGCCTTGGGAACCAACTTATAGGCGTCTCGTTTTCCATCGACGGACGCCACGATCGACTGATCCAACTGCGTTTGGCACTTATCGATCAGAGCGATACGCGCGGCAAGTTCGCCCGGCGGCACGAGCTTGCTTTCGGCGATACGGCGCAATCGCGCGCGTAGCTCGTCCGTCCCATAGTCTGGAAAGTCGAGTAGTTCGGCGAGCCGTGAATCCGTTTTCCAAATTTGTTCGATCGCGTCTGTTTCGGCCTGCTTCAGTTCAACCAGTTGCGCGAAACTGGCAAGCAGTTCAGCGACCGGCGCGTCACCGGCAGGATCGGGTGCGCGTACCGCCACGGGTCCCAGTTCCTTCGTCATCGAGCCTACTGCGACGCGCACTTTGGGAGCCCACGTTTCCCAATCGGGCGGCGCGAGGGAGATGTCGCCACAGCGTCGAGCAAATTGTCGACATAGATCGGAGAAACGTTCTTCCAGTGCCAGTGACGCAACATCGGACCACCAGCTCAAGTGCGACGGGCGGTCGGTGACACGAAAGCGAATGCCCGTCGCGTCGGCCGCCGCCTTGGTTGTGCCCAGGATAGCTTCGAAACGCACAGCGCCCTTGGGAATTTCTACCGCGATGGCCCAACCGCCCCGCGCCGACAGCACATCAGGTCGTCCGTTGGTGACTGACGCCAGTTTCACTTTCCCGTGATCCGCGCCTTTGTACAGTGGTCGCAGGTCGGCAAGCGATTGAACACTTCCGTCTGCCACCACAAATCGTCCGCCTTCACACAGTGCCGCAGGCGGCTTGGCACCAGTTGTCTCGGCCAGCAGCCACAACCGCTTCCAATTGGGAGGCAACGGTAATGACACCTTGCGACTCGTCTCTCCTACCAGCGGCGCACTTCGGTAAGGCAGGGGGTGGCCTGATGCCGCCTGCGACAATTCAAGCAACGTTTGCGCCCAGGAGTCGGCCGCGGTGATTTCCGGGACAGTGCTCTTCCCTTCGCGTTTCGGCGCAAGGCTATTATCGTACGGCAGGAAGACAAACGCAAAGGAAGTGTCCTGGTTAGCAAAACTGGGCATGTCGTAGGTCTCTACGACGATACCACCGCGTCCGCCGCAAGCCTTGGGGTCGTACTTCCAGGCAAGCGTATTGTCTTCAACACCCGCGTTGGGCGTAGAACGATCAACGATTGCCAGCAGCACCCCCTCATCGCCCTGTTGCCCGGTAACACCCTGCTGCCCGGGAATAAATAGCTCATATTTTCCGGCAGACACATGCCTGACAATAAACTCGCCCGACCCGCGCGCAACGTTTCCCTCGCGCGTAACGCGGCCGCCGATCAATCCTTTCACACTGAGCGGTACCAGCACGAAACTCCACGCGGAGTTTTCCTCATCCTGGAAATCTTGACTCTCGTCAGCGACGCGCACATACCAGCTCGTGCCATCTTCGGTCGGGCCCACGGCAACCGTATTGTCACCATTCTCTGCGGCGATGGCGAAAAGCAGAGCGTTGTTCGGATTGTAGCCGGGAACATCGAGCCGAATCTCGCCCGCCCGACGCCCAGAGGTCAAGCGACGAATCGTCGTGCCGTCGGGCAAGTTGCTCGCCAACATCGTACTGTCCGCAGCCACATGCGCGCCGATCCAACCGTCGGCGAAAGAGAACCAAGCGGCCGCAAAGTCCACATTCGCTTCGCGACCATCGGCTGAAGTGAATCCCGCCACCCAGGCCGGTTCGACCTTATTGTCGACCGCGCCGCCCGTGGTCAGTCGTCCGGCTACCTCGACACCACCACGCACCGTCGCCGGCAACAACTCGTTCAGGCTCGCCATCAACACGCCTTGGCTCAGCAACACAGGCGGTTTGTTTTTTTCGTCACCGGCGCCTAGGCGGATACTCCAATCCCCCCGATTTCCACTCGAGGCCCAAAAACCGGCAAGCGACGATTGCGTCACCACCTCGGCCCGCGGATGTTCATCGGCACTCGCGCCCGAGGGATTGACGTCAAACCGCGCGGCCGGCACCTGAGCCGATAGGCTCGATGCACCATTGACCATGCTGCACACCAAGACAGCTAGAAGGAGACGGAATTCACGGGTTGAGAACAAGAACGAACGTGACCTGCAAGACATGAATAGGAACTCGCGCAAACGGTGGGATACAATTCGGGGGAAGGGTCGGTAGGTATTCACTCATTGTGGAAAGAGGGACTCGGTTTGTCAACGAAGGGCAGCGAGTTTGAATGTTGGTGCCACTGCATGCTCGGACGCGTTCACCACCTCGATCGATCTGGTACTTTTGGACAGCTAACCAACACGCCGCCGCACACTGCACGCAGTGCGGAGTGTGTGTGCCACTGCATGCTCGGACGAGTTTTACGCTTCGATCGACTTATCACTACCAAACACCCCGCCACCACACCGCCGCACACTGCACGCAGTGCGAACCGGCTAGCCGGTTTCCAATGGCAGCTCGATTGACGCTTCACACTGCTCAACTTGGCGTTTGCGTGTTGGCATCGACTTGCGTTTTGTTGGGGTATCTGATGCTGGAACACGTACGGAATGAGTGTGCCACTGCATGCTCGAACGGATTTCCCATTCCAACTGATCCGGCACTTCCAACCGCTCAACCAACACGCCGCCGCTCACTGCACGCAGTGCGAACCGGCTAGTAACTCCCCAACTGGTAGCTCGATTGACGCTTCACACTGCTCAACTTGGCGTTTGCGTGTTGGCATCGACTTGCGCTTTGTTCGAGTATTTGGAGTTAGGAAACGTACGGAACGCGTGTGCCACTGCATGCG
>JAJRVM010000120.1 GCA_024277285.1 Planctomycetota bacterium | reverse complement strand
TGCTTGCGCGCGGCACCTCATCGGCCCTCTACGCGCAGAACAAAGACGGGATCAACAACTCCACCAGCGAAGGCCGACTTATCAGCAGCCCGGGCGGGGTTCAAGAGATAGTCGCAATGGGCGAGGTTACGCTGGACAAGTAAGAGGTTACGCTGGACAAGTAACTTGAGACTTTGGACGCCTATTCGGGTCAGCCAGTCTAAGACGTAGCACCCGCCGTCTTCCGCAAGTTCTGAGAGTCCTCTTCCGCAAACGTAGAGGAGCGATCGGCAATTCACCCGTATGGTCATTCGACTTGCCTATTACGTGTTGGTCAATGTGGGGGGGTGTATTTTGGGCTGTTGCACGTGGGTCGGCACGTCTCCGGCAGGGTCACGAAACCCCGTGTCGATTGAGTCTTGGTGGTACGACGCAGCAAGTCCGTTTCGACGATGCAAATGGATGAGTCACAAAACGGTTGACAGGCGGTATTGAGAGGTTTAGAGTTGCCAAGGCGGTAGCAATGGGCGCGTACTTTTCGATTTTACGTGCTGGCATGCTCGCGGCAGAACTTGTTTCATTAGAAGTGAAGTGTTGTGCCGCAATTAGACTCATGGGGCAGTGCCAAAATGCGTGTGCGGATGGTTCTCATCGAATCACGCGAGAAACAAATAGTTGTTTGTAAGAAGTGAGCTTGCTGGAGCCGGTTCCGCAAGATCACGTTGTGGATAACAGCGTTGTGGATAACAGCGTTGTGGATAACAACGTTGTGGATAACAACTTGGTTCGTAGCCACGCTCCACCATTGCATGCTCTGTTTAGCGGCATGCGTTGGTGTGAGGTTGCGTTGGCTAGTGTTTTCGCAAGCGTTATTCTTAACAAACAACTAGTGCAAAGTGTTTCCCGATTTCGCTCGATGCGATTGCTAGGCATCGAGACCCATGCATGAGGAAGAGAAAATATGGTAAGTGAAGCGCGCAGGCGTGTTCATGCACGCGGATTTACGTTGGTCGAGTTGCTCGTTGTGATAGCCATTATTGGGATCTTGGTGGCTTTGCTCTTGCCCGCTGTGCAAGCAGCGCGTGAGGCGGCACGTCGCATGAGTTGCAGTAACAATACGAAGCAGCTCGGTTTGGCCATGCACAACTATCACGATGTGGCCAATGCGTTTCCATTTGCGTATATGATCGATTTGAACAATCTGAATGTGCAGACGTGGGGCACACGCATCCTGCCCTACATGGAAGAAACAACCATCTCGGACAAGTGGAGCGACTCGGTACCCGCTTTCAACGAGGCGGTCGCGCTGGGATTTCCCGCCAACGCCGTGGCAATGAATCTGGAGTTGGCGAAGACGCCGTTGGAAATGTTTATTTGTCCCTCAGCCCCTTCGGATGATCAGGGATTGTATGACGGTATGTTGCCGGCGGGTGCGGGCGGCGGCGGGATTCCACCCTTGACGCTCACCTGGCGTGCAGCGAAGTCCGACTATTGCATCTCGACCGGCGTGCGTGGCGATTTTGCGACGATTGCCTACAGTGGCAACGCCGGGGGCAGTCGGCAGGGAGCGATTCAGCCGATGGCGGGACCGTTTGGCGTTGGCCAGAGCTCCATGTCTGCCATTCGAGACGGCACATCCAATACGATCATGATCGGCGAACGTGTGGGCGGCAGCAAGATCTATTTCCTGCGCACCGAAGTCGATCTGGGGCCTATCAACATGCTTAACGGTGGTGGATGGGCCGATTTTCTCAATGGCGAACATTGGTTGGCAGGAGCGTTCTACGATGGTACGCCTGGGCCGGATGGTGGGCCTTGTCCCATCAATTGTACCAACCTCCGGTCAGCCGGTTTTTACTCGTTTCATCCTGCGGGTGCTCATTTTCTGTTGTGTGATGGATCGGTCAGGTTCATTATCGAGTCGGTTAATCCACACACGTTCGCGTCAATGATCACGCGGCAGAAGGGTGAGCGGTTCGAGCCCCTCGATCAGTAACGCCGCACCAGTAACGCCGTACCAATCGCCATGCTGTGACTTGGCCGTGCCGGGGAGCGAAAACCGGCACGGTTGTCACGCTGGTCTTTTGGATGGGCGTGGCTGCATCAGGCGCGTTGTCCCGTGTCAGTTGTTTTGCTGTGTCAGTTGTTTTGCTGTATTGATTTGTAGAGAGTGTGAGAAATGAAGTATTGGGTCCTGATTCTGGCTTTGGTTCCGTTGTGTGTTGCGTGTGGTGAGCCTGACAATCGTAAGGCGGTCTTTCCGGTCACGGGCGTGGTTCTGGTCGATGGAAAACCGGTGGATCAATTGGCCATTCGTTGTGAGAGTGTCGGCGGAATAGACAAGGCGAATCCGACGATATCGTCGACCTACACCGATGCGACCGGAAGATTCGAGATTGCAACGTACAAGAAGGGCGATGGTGTCCCTGAAGGTGACTACGTCTTGACCGTACGCTGGGGCAAGCTGAACGCGCTGACGATGAGCTATGACGGGGACAAGTTCAAGGGAAAGTATAGTGCCGAAAAGACGCCCATCAAATTCACCGTAAAGTCGGGTGAACCGACCGATCTGGGAACGATCGAGCTAAGCGTCAAGTAAGCGTTCAAGGCCTTTGGCCGTGAACGCTTACCTGAAGGCTTCCTGGTCGACGCGTGTGACGTTCATGCTGCGCATGACTCGGTGTATGACTCGGTTGGCGACGCTACTGCCGTCGAGCGATCCAGCCGGCGGTCTCCCCCTTCGGGCTTCGGCCGATTCCGACAATAACTTTGGCGTCACTGGAGATCGACGTAGCCTCTTGTAATCGCCAACCTTTGGCAAGGCCTTGTTTTGCGAGCAGTTGACCGAGTGACTGCATCTTGGTTGCCGGCGTCCAGATAAACGCTTCGGAGCCGTTATCGCTGGTGGCGGCACCAACGATGGTTGTGCCATCGGCCGACACTCCATTGGCCTTGCTGCGGTGGCTGCCGCCCGGTAAGTCTCCCAGTGGTACCATGCCGGTTTCCTTGGTCCATCGGAACGCTTCTACGCCCGACGGCGAACGAGAGGTGCCAACGATGATGGCACCGGTGGCGGAAACCGCAAACGCTCGGCTTGAAAACCGTTCGCCGCCCAAGCAGCCTAAGCCGCGCGGACCGGCGGTGGTCCATGCCACGGCTTCCGTGCCATTTTCCGAGCTGCTGTGACCGACAACCGTTGAACCGTCGAGTGAAATGGCCAACGCGACGCTCCTTTTCCTGCCGCCGGGCAAATGTCCCAGCGCGACTATCTTGCCATCGGCCCAGCGGAATGCCGACTCCTCATCCGGTGAACTGCTCTCGCCGACGATGATCTTGCCGTTGCCGGACACTCCCCACGCCGCACTCTCGTCGTGTCCAGGCAATGGGCCAAGTATTTCAATGCCGCTTGCCTTGCTCCAGCGAAACGCCCGTTTGCCCTCTTTCGTTCGGCACTGGCCAACGACCACTCTTCCTTGCGACGAGGCCGCTTTTGCGCTGGCAAACATGTTCTCGGTGATCGGTGCGCAGATCCGGATCTTTGAATTCGGATTGGTCCAAAGCAACGCCTCGGTCCCGCTTGTGATTCCCATGCCAGCGGTCGCCAGGCTGTCACCGACCACGCAAAGACCGTCACAGGAAACTCCACAAGCCTGACTGCTCTTGCCGAATCCGTCGTCGCCGCCAAGATTCCCCATGGCATGGAATTGCCATTGAGCCCCCAGCAACAGGTTGGCGACCAGCCATGTTGCCACCAGCACGAATAGAAAGACTCTTTTTGCCATAGGATCGATGCTCACTCCGGGAGAACTGCTCGCCAAAGGGTGGCCGAAAGATGATGCGTCACGAGCCGCGACGGAACGTTGAAAGGGCCGTGAACGGTTGCCTTCGTCCGTTGCTCTGTTGCTTCGCGCGTCCCTGCTTCACGTAAGGACCTGCACGCGCACCTTGCACCGCAGCATGTCCGTATAGACTCAAGTCTATACCGCCGAGCGCCGATTCAAAGAGCCGAATGGGAATTATCTGCAGATGGCCCAATTGGTACGGTGACGCAAGGCTCATGGGTGGCGATTCCTGCGGCCGGAGGTGTCAAGCCGGCCAGTGCCGAGAGTCCCAGTGCCGAGAGTCCCAGTGCCGAGAGTCCCAGTGCCGAGAGTCCCAGTGCCGAGCGGGGAACGCATCACCATTCCAGGCCGACGGAAACGCCTTGGAGCCAGACGGTGGAATCGTCCATTCGCACTGCTGGGTAGGGTGCTCCGATCAGTGTACCGTTGCCAAACTGGGTCGGGTTGACGGCCAGATCGATCTGGTCACCTGTGCGTACGACGCCACTGAGTGCCATCGCGGTGTAGCCGGCGGTGAAAGTGAAGAATCGAGAGATCGGTCGGCGCAAGCGTATGGTCAGCTCGGGGAGTGCCGCAAACTGGTTCGATTGATGTCGTCCCATATTGGTCGGCATTGCCAGCAATCCACCCGGTGCTACTGACGCGCCTCCCGCTGGCGAGAGCGTGAAGGTCTCGCCGTTCACTTCCAGAGTGCGAAGGGTCTTGCCAAGGGCGACCTTGCCGATAACTTCGATGGTCCAGCCGTGCATGTGCGTCCAGAGTTGCAGGCCTAGGTCCGCGCCGTGGAACTCGTTCCACGTTCGGAAGTCGTCGAACAGGTCGAACGTCGTCCCGACGGCTACAGCGCCACCCGGATCGACCGACACGAGCCGTTCTTCGATCAGCAATTCGTCGCGCAGTTGGGCGTAGCGATAGCCAGCGAGCCAATCGATACGCGCATTGTCATAGCATCGCCAGCCTTTGTGGTACAAAGCGCCTGCCGAGAGGAAGTCGCTTGATGTCTGGACGGAGATGTCTCCCCAAACGACATTGGGAAAGGCGACCAGCTGAGCGTCCTGAGCATTTAACGCGGCATCGTAAAATGGGCGTGCCAGGATGGGATCTCCAACCGAGATTCCCTGGAAATCGCCGCCCGATTGGCCATCGCCGACCCAGAGTAGATCGAATTGCAATTCCGCATCCATCAGATGATCGAACCAGTGGCCCAGCCGCACGCCAGCTGCGGTACGAAAGCCGCCACGGGCGCGGTCATCGATGCGCTCGTCCCCGAGCAAGACGCTGGTGTTGGCGGCACCCAGGACACCCGCTTCGCTACGGGGTGTTCCTGCCGAGCTGGTGGTCACGAGGGCAGGGAGTTTGTTGCCACGCATCCACCACAGCAGTGCTTCGGTGTGGATCCAAAGCGGGCTCGTATTGGCGTAGACACTTCCCGCATAGAGATCCCAATCGCTCATCACGCCGTAGTTTCCCGGCATGTGACTACGCCTACGCCTGCGACCCTGTTCGGCGATGGGCTCGAGCCATTGCTCGCCCGTGGTGTCCACCAATTCGGGTGT
Source organism: Planctomycetota bacterium (assembly GCA_024277285.1). The sequence continues at coordinate 14,217 of JAJRVM010000120.1, read as the reverse complement.
CTCGTGCGTCAAGGTAGCTTGTTGGGCGTGCAGGATGCCGGGCATCAGCGCCAGAAGGGTGGCCGCGAGAAGGGTGGCCAAAGTGGCCCATTGCAGGGTTGTGCGGCCGAGCGAGAAGCAGCTCCAAGTCCGAGTGAGTGTCGTGCGCGGAGATATCTGTTGTGAAGCTCTGCTCCCGGCTTCGCTCGAATCACTCGCTTTTTTCATGGTACTAACTGCCTTGTCCCGTCCCGTAGTCTGTGTCGCGACCCGTGGACGCTCCAAATTGCGGAGTTATAGGGTCGAATCTCGAGCGAGTGCGATCACGTTGGATCAGCTGTCGAGGATGACAACCTCCTAGTTGTTATCGGTGTTTGGAAGAGGTTGATTCTTCCGATTCTGCTGACAATTTTGCCAAAACCGAACTCCCTTGGACCGCGTCAAGAAGGTTCACGCCGAGTAGGCGAGGTGGGGAGATTGGGCGAATTGTAGGCGAAGCGAAGTAGCCCAAGATAGTGCACTTGCCGTTGGGTTGTGCAGCAGGTTTGGCGTCTGTTTCACACCGTCGCGGCATTCGGCAAAGGATCGCGATCGCGTTTGCGGCACGTGGAGAATACGAGCGCGAAGCAATGTCTGTTATTGGGCAGCACGCCATTGGGTGGCGTTGGCCTGAGCCATGGCGGTTCGCGGCGGCCGTTGGCCAAAGTACGTACCACTTTCGTGGATGATCTTGCAGGTTGTCGGTAGCCCGGGAACAAGGCTGGCAACTCCCTCGGCAGTGATGTCAGTTCGCTTGATGAACAACTGTTCGAGCTGTTCCAGTTTCTTGAGTTGTGGCACAGCGTCATCGTTGAGTTTCGTGTCGCCCAAATACAATTTCGTAAGTCGTTTGAGTTGTGCGATTGACGCCAGCCCTTGATTACTGACGCTAGTGCTGTTGAGGATCAAGGTTTGGAGATTGACAAGCTTTGCGACGTGAGTCAGTCCGGCGTCGGTGATATGCGATTGGGTCAGGTCGAGTTGTTGAAGCTGTTGCAGGGGCGAGATGGCTTCAATCGCCTCATCCGTGAAGTTGCCATTGAGGACCAATACCTCCAGAGTAGATATAGCTTGGACATGGCGCAGTGCCCCGTCGGTTATTCGATCTCCAGAGATACTGAGTAAACGCAGTTGGGGGAGCGTGGCCAATGGGGCCAAGCCGTCGTTGGTCAAGTTGTTTTGTGGCAAGGCCACGAGCACCAGTGCACGAAGTCCTGGCAAGTGACTGCTCAGTGCCACGGACCGATTGGTCGCGTCGGTCCCTTTCAGGGCGACGCCAACAATACGATTGTCATCATTCCACCACAGTCGCGCGCTGCGCAGACGCGTAAGCTTGGCGGCGCACGTTTTTTCGATTTGTGTGAGTGGTTGCGAAACGCTCAAATCAGGTTTCGCCGGTCCACCTTGGGCAAGTGCGACTGAGCTGACGAGAGTGAGGGATATGGCGACAGCGTGGATAATGCATTTCATGACACGACTCCAGGTGAGGGCGGTTGCAGGCAGCCTGACGGAGGCAGCCGGGGACTGTCGCCCCGCCCGCGCGAACCGCTTGATTTAGTTGTCGGTTACGAGCCATCACATGGTTCAACCGTTGGTGGTTCAGCGGTACGCCTTACCGGACCTGTCGGAACTGGGTTGGGAAGGCAGGTTCGATTGTACCGGATGTGCGGTGGACCGGTCGTCCAACACATGGCAAATGAGGCCACCCTGCAGATCAAGAACCTGCCACATAACTTGCGGGCCCGGTTGATTTGCTCGGTATTGGCATCACCTGGATGGTCTTTGTGACAGGTTCTAAGCAACCGATGCACACTATGCTTGCGCATAAGCCACTGCAGGACACGAGAGAGCCGTGAACGACTCCTCAATGAGTGCCCTGGCATGCCAGTCGATCGTGGTAACTATCAGAGGTTTTCAGTCAGGTTGGGCGTCCGATTGCATCATTCGGCCCGGCTGTGCCCCCACAAGCAGCGGCGTCTCAAGCGCGCGCGCGGGTCACGACGATGGAGTAGCGGCAAGGGCCGATAACGAAAGGACGTTTTTTTGAGGGTGAGGTGGTCACGATGGAGACAGCGTCTGCGAGCGTCATTTTTGTCATGTCGCATTATGATTTGCACTGCGAGATCTCGACGCGTTCGGGCCGCGTGATCGATGTGCTCAATGATCACACCACTCGCTACCTGCATCTCGATCATGTTCGTTTCTGTCACCGAGCGCGTCGCGAGCCGGTGCTTGAAACCAACAAGACAGTGCTGGTCAAGGATAACGTGCATCTAGCTATCCTCGTCAGCGAAAACCGTTCAAAGGAAGGTCGGGCGTTTTTTGCCGCGCGTGAGAAGAAGACGGTGAATGGTGTAATATCGCTGCCCAACGCGATTGTGCAGGGCGAGATTCACATTAAATCGACGACCGATGCGACGGCATTCCTCTCGATCGAAGCAACGAGTTTCTTTGCGGTTACCGATGCTACCGTGTTGGGTATTTCGAACACCGACGCACCACTGGCAAGCCATGTCGTGTTGGTCAAGAAGGACGCTATCACCACTCTGACAATGGCGCGGGACCGTTGACTTCCGCGCCGTTGACTTCCGCGCCGTTGACTTCCGATGTCTTGCATTTCCTGAACCGGCGCGACCGTGCTTACCATCGGCACACGATCGCAATGGGGCGGTTCCTTCGAGCGCCCTGCGACGAACCACACTTGGCGCTGCCGCTGCGCGGTGGGGTAGTAAAGGTTGTATGAGTTGATGCGAGTGCGGTGCGTTCGCACAACCGGCGCGTTGCGCGTGACAGGTTTGCTGTGCATCTCCGTTTGCAGACGCTGTAATAACGTACACTTTTGCTGATGAGCAAGTGGCGGCGGACGCGACTGTCAAGGTCTTGGCAGGTGATACGAACAATGTCAGCCAATGAGAGAACGGTAAGAGTCAAACAATGAGCACGCTAACGAGTTCAACAGCTTCAGGTAGTTTGCTGGCGGCGATCTTCGCCGAAGACACGTTCTTGCCTGCCGAACCGAACTCGATCGAAGAAACGGGTCTTTCCGTCTCCTTGATCGAAGAACTGACGTGTCGGTACGTCCAGGTCGTTGGGGCGGCGAGCGGACGGCAGATTGCCGAGCGAATTTGTTTGCCGTTTCGGACGCTCGAGTCGGTGTTCCACGGGCTTCGCCAGCGTCAGATTATGGTGCACTCGTCGGCAGCCCAGATGAACGACTACAACTATGTCTTGACCGAACAAGGTCGCCAGCGAACCGCGAAGCTGATGGAGACATGTTCCTATGTCGGGCCGGCACCCGTGCCGCTAATCGATTACATTGTTTCGGTCGATGCCCAGACGATTCGTGCCGAGGCGCCGAAACGGCATGATCTGGTCAAGGCCTTTGAAGATATCTCGGTCGAAGCCGAACTATTCGATCTACTTGGGCCAGCCATAAATTCCGGGGCGGGGTTGTTCCTGTACGGGGCGCCGGGCAATGGCAAGACGACGTTGGCCGCGCGCATCACCAGCTGCTTTGGGCAGAATATATGGATCCCACGAACGCTGGTGGAAGATGGTCAGTTGATCAAGCTGTACGACGCGGCATACCATAAGGCAGAACAATCCGACGAGAACCGGTTGCTTAAAGAAACGGGTCACGATCAGCGATGGGTCAAAATTCGTCGCCCCACGGTGGTCGTCGGTGGTGAGTTGACCATGGACGCGTTGGAGATTCGGCACGATCCGGCCAGTAATGTGAGTGAAGCACCGCTGCAACTCAAGAGCAATTGCGGGTGTCTGCTGATCGACGATTTTGGCCGCCAGCGGATTGAACCAGCGGACCTGTTGAACCGATGGATCGTGCCGCTCGAGAATCGGCAGGACTTTCTGACGATCTCCACAGGAAAAAAGATCCAAGTCCCCTTCGAGCAACTGATCATATTTTCGACAAACCTTGATCCGTCCGACTTGACCGATGAAGCGTTCTTGCGGCGGATTCCCTACAAGATCGAAGTCACGGACCCAAGTCACGCGGAGTTTCATCACCTGTTCGAGATGTTCGCCAAGTCGTTCAAGTGCGATTATCGGCGCGAAGTGGTGGACACGCTGCTGCAGCGTCATTTCGAGCCACTGAATCGCCCACTACGTCGATGCCACCCACGTGATCTTCTGCTGCAGATCCGCAACTATTGCGTCTATAACGATCTGCCAATGGAAATGACGGACGAGTACTTTGATCGTGTGGTGCGCAGTTATTTCACTGCGCTCTCGGGCATGGATGATATGCCCGTCGGGCCACGGGGCAATCGTGCTTCTGGCGACAATTTGCCCGACCAACATGGTGCCACGGAAGTCTATGAGTCCGATGCCTAACCGAATTCTGGTGTGCCTGCACGGGCCTTTTGCAGGCGGTATCTGTTCACGGCTAACAGAGCCTACTGAAAAAGTCGGGTTGACCCACAATATGATGTGCAAGCACGTCGTGCTGCTATACCGTATTTGGTAGGGAAATTGACTTTTTCAGCAGCTTCTAACAGCCGTGAACAGGCCCTCTTAATCTTAATCGTCCTCTTACTCCCTTGCCGGCCACCCCCTGTCACGGTGAAGTATCCAACATCTCGGCTTGGGGAGTTGGACCGCATCAGCCCGCCCAGCATCGAGACCATCTCTCCCGTTGCGCTCATGGACGACGCGTCTGGTGGTGCTCCTTGGGGGCAAAGAAAATGAAGGGCAAAAAAGAACAGAACCGTTCACGCGGTTCAAGCCACAACCGACTCGTCACGCCGATTGCGGAACCAATACTCCGTCTCATGCGGCGTCTCGGTTGAAAGGCGAGCGGCCAATGTTGAAGCCAATCGCGTCTTGATTCGGCCTCAGCAAAGCGACGGTTAATAGAGAACATTCCGTTCGACCGAAGGCAGACGAAGGGCGCGCGGCTGGTAGCCGACCAGTCGTGCTCCCAGCCGGGGCAAGCCCGGCGGAGAGCCTCTTCATCAGCGTCTATCTGCGTTTATGAGCGGTCCCTTCCCAAGTGAGGCGATCGCGTCCGCGCTGCCGTGAACGGTTACAAAAGAACAGAACGGTCCATGTCCTTCTTGCCCGTGGCATTGCTGCCCTCGGCTGCTAGTTGCTTGCGCGCGGCACCTCATCGGCCCTCTACGCGCAGAACTAAAGACGGGATCAACAACTCCACCAGCGAAGGCCGACTTACTAGCAGGCGAGGCGGGGTTCAAGAGATAGTCGCAATGGGCGAGGTTAGGCTGGACAAGTAACTTGAGACTTTGGACGCCTATTCGGGTCAGCCAGTCTAAGACGTAGTTGTGGGGTATCTGTGTGGCGGGTTTGACAATCGCTACGGATCGCTAATTCGACCAGGTTTCCCGAACGACCAGATAGTCACTCGTTGCGGCAAACGGTTGATCGGGTGCGAAGCTCGAAACGGTGAGCGGTTCGCTCAAGGCGGCCAAACCACTGCGGTAGACGATGCCGAGCGGCTTTTCGTGGCGGACAACGACGACGACATGTTTCGAGTTGGCGTCGTCCATGAAGAATTCCATGAGTGCGTTGAAGCCCTCACTCTCAGGCACCATTTTCATGTCGGTATCCATCAGGTCACCAACTTTGGCACGCCAGCGACTGCTTTGGGCCAGGTCATCTGGCAAGCGGTTCTTGCAGAGCAAGCCAAGGAGTCTGCCTTGGCGGTCGACTACCGGCAATTCTTCCAGGTGTGACTGTTCAATCAACGCCGCAGCGTGTTTCAAGTCGTGGTCGGACTGCACAAACGCGGGGCAGGGGATCATCACATCGCGTGCCACCGTGGTTTCAAACAGACGGCCTTGGCGGGCAAGATCTTCCCATTCACGCGTTTCGCCATCGAATTGGCCACAGCGAGCGACGCAGTTACGGCCGGAGGATTTTGCCATGCGCACCGCGTTTTCCGCAAGTTGCAACAATTCGTCAGCATCCGTGCTTCCGTGCATTGTGCTGGCGATACCGAGGCTGGCGGTTACCGATACGGTTTGGTTCGGCAAGTGGACTTCGAGTTCGGCGATCGCTTCGCGCACGGTTTCAGCCCAGGCGAATGCCTTGGCATCGGAAGAATCGGGCAGCAAGGCGGCGAACCGCCCGCTACCAAAACTGGACAGGTACTTGCATTCGTCCGTCATCGCCTTGATCTGGGTCGCAACCGTTCGCAACACTTCGTCACCGGTCACTTGACCGTGCGAGCGATTCACATTGCCGAAGAAGTCGAGGTCGATCATGACGCACGAAAGAGATGCATCGCCGGCAATCGCCAGTTCACTCTTGAGTCGTGACTGGAAAGCCGACTTGCTCAGCAGCGCAGTCGTGCTGTCGATCGCCGACTGCTCGCGCATCCGCCGTTCGTATTCCAGCACGCGCGCACCCGATCGCAAACGCGCAAGCAGCTCACCGTAAACGAGTGGTTTGGCAAGGAAGTCATCGACACCGGCCACCAGAGCGTCAGTCAGTCCCTCGGCTTTGGCGTCGCGGACCATCAGAAATGTATAGGTATAGCCATTGCGGTTCTTGGAGAAGAGCTGGCGGCAATGCTCCATTGCCAGGCTATCGCCATCAACAATCAGGAAGTCGGGCGGTTGCGATTCATAGACAGCGATGGCCTGCTGTCCGTTGGCGACGGGATCGACCAGGAATCCGAAGACCCTCAGGAAACGAGAGAGTCGTCGCAGGATTTTTCGGTCATCCGCTACAATCAGCAATCGAAACGGTCGGGAACTCATCTTTTTTGGTGCCGCTTTCATCATGAATGTTCAGGATCGATGTGCCAACAGGCTGCCCAGTCACGCGTTATCAAGAATGCGCCCTATCTTGCGCGAATCGATGCCTGATGAACTCTACTATATATCCGCGTCTAGTGGCGTCGTTTTTCCAACTTGACGCTGAAGTTCCGTTCATTTTCGACTGCGGGAGACATCTATCACTTCCGGAACGAATCACCATCTTTGTAAGCGGCACGCGGATGATGCGTTTTGGCATCATCGACCGGTCCGCAAGCGGCAAAGCGTCATCATTGCGCCTGTTTTCGCATTCGCGAAGGATGAGATCACGTTTCTACCCTTTTTGGACGGGTTAGATGCTATGTTTTCTACAGCGAACCAATTTGGACGGGCGATCCCCGCACATTGATTTCTTGGCAGAAATAAGGACGGCTACCGACGATGCGTACTCAAATCATGAATGATCCGAACGCGAGTGTTCCCTGGGTTGAGTACTACCAGGTTGGTGGAAGCCGTCCGATCAAACTCGAATTAGCGGCGTTTCCTTTCGTGATTGGACGGGATGAGTCGGCCGATTTTACAGTCGATTCGAGTCGCGTATCACGACGGCACGTGATGTTGGATCGGAAGGGTGCAGGTTATGTGTTGCGCGACTTGGACAGCACAAACGGTACCTACGTGAACGGGAAACGTATCGGCGAAGTTGACCTGTCCGCTGGCGATGTTATTGTCATTGCCGACTTTGAATTGACCTTCTTCTCGGGCCAGGCGGTTACACGAGCCTCCGCAACGCAAGTGATGACCCAGCCGGTCAGCAGTGGTTTGACGGATGGCAATGATCTGATTATCCAAGTCCGGCGATTGCACGAGGCGTTGACGCACCGCTCCATCAATGCCCGTTTCCAGCCCGTTGTGCAACTCGATAGCGGCGAAGCGTTCGGCTACGAGGCGATTCGGGAGTTTGATGACTTGCCGGGGCATAGTCGCCAGGCCGAGTCGATTGTGGAGGGGACGGAATGTCGCCTCACGGAACGGATCAACCAGCAACATCGGCTCTTTTCCGTGGAGCAAGCTGCACAATTGGACGACAGTGCTCATTTGTTCCTAGGACTACAGGTATCGGAAATTAGCGCCGAATTCCTGCCCGACTCGCTCGATCGACTGTCCGAGATCGTGGACCACCGGCATCAGCTGGTGGCGCAGATTCCGGAGACCGCCGTTTGTGATATTCCTTACTTCAGACAGTTTATTCAAGGATTGCGTGATCGAGGGATCAAGATCGCGTATGCCAACTTTTGCGGGAGTCCCACGCAGATCACCAGCTGGAAATCGGTGGCACCGGACTTCTTGAAACTTTCCCCTTCGCTCGTCAAGGGGATCAACCGAGCCAGTGGCGGATGGCGGACGGTGCAAGCGCTGGTTCAGGCCGTTAATGAACTGGGCTGTGCTGCGATCGCCGCAGGCATTGACGATGGTGCCGATATGCAATGCCTTGTGGAGCTGGGATGCCAATATGGCCAGGGCGACTATTTTGGCGGACCACAGCCGATCACCACGTTTATCAACTCGAACCTTAGCGCTGCCCCACTCGGCATTTGACCACAAGCGGCTCCTTCACGAGGTAGACAACAGCTGTGCCCCTGCAAGCGATAACTGCGACCGAACCGATTCCCGGTTACCGGATCTGCGAGCGCATCGGCGCCGGTGGATACGGCGAGGTTTGGCGTGCGGAGGTGCCGGGTGGCCTGTTCAAGGCCATCAAGTTTGTCTACGGGTTCTTGTCCGAAGATCGAGCCTCGCGCGAGCTGAAAGCACTCAATCGAATCAAGGCGGTGCGGCACCCGTTCCTGTTGTCGTTGGAACGTATTGAAGTCGTTGACGGCCAGTTGCTTATCGTTACGGAATTAGCGGACGCCTGTTTGAAGGAGCGGTTTGACGAGTGCCAGAAAGAAGGGCTCCCCGCCATCCCGTGGGAAGAACTGATCCGCTATATGCGCGATGCGGCCGATGTGCTCGACTATATGAGTGAAGAGCACTCGCTGCAGCACTTGGATGTCAAGCCCGAGAATATCTTGCTGTTGGCCAATCGTGTCAAAGTTGCCGATTTCGGCTTGGTCAAGGATATTCACGATGCGACCGCATCGATGATGGGTGGATTGACGCCGCTATACGCACCGCCCGAAGTGTTTGACGGGCGGCCGTCGCGATGGAGTGATCAATACAGTCTGGCGATTGTCTATCAGGAGATGTTGACGGGCGAACTTCCGTTTCCCGGTACGACTGCCATTCAACTGGCACGCCAACACCTCAACGCGCGGCCGCGATTATCGGCATTGCCCGAACGTGATCAGGCAGTGATCGCTCGAGCCTTATCCAAGACCCCCAAGGACCGTTTCGATAGCTGCCGGGAACTGGTCGATGCACTGCAACGAGCAGCTGCGGAGGAGTCGGCCCGTGGAAGCGTGCAGTCGCCAGGTTTCGATGTTACGGCACGTGACGGGGGCGAAGCACGGCGGCATACGGAGGTGTTGGATGACGTGCCAGGTGCTCGGCAATGGTATGGCGAATCGGACGCGACTCCGATTCCTCGTATTCATGCAGCACCGGTCGTGCGCGAGCTTGACCCGATACAGATCGAACAGCAGCAGATATCGATCGAACCGACTCTCTACCTTGGAATTGGCCGCTCCGCCGGTCGGATCATGTTACGGTTGCGAAAACGGCTGGCCGATCGCTTTGAATCCATCGATGCCGTTCCCGCACTGCAAATGTTGCTGGTCGACACCGACGGCAAGGATCTGTTGGCGATGTCACATCAGCATGGTGGATTCAAGGCACATGAGCTGCTGGGAGTGCCCCTGCGACGGCCCCAGGAATATCGATCCGACTCGCGCGAACTGCTGAAGTGGCTCAGTCGGCGATGGCTCTATAACATCCCGCGTTCGTTGAAAACGGAGGGCCTGCGGCCGTTGGGACGACTCGCCTTCGTAGATCATTCCCTGGCGATATCCGAACGTATCCGCACGGCGATCGAAGCGGCGACGTCGGAGGAATCCTTGGCTCAGTCCAAAGAGGCCGCCGGCGCGGAAGTTTGTTCCGGGCGCATGCGTGTCGTTGTGATCTCATCGATTGCCGGTGGAACCGGCAGTGGCATGGTCGTTGATCTGGGTTACCTGGTTCGTCACCTGCTGGGCCAAATGGGGTTTCCCGACGACAACGTTTGCGGTGTGCTCACGCACTCGACCGGACGCAATCCAAGCACCTCGGAATTGGCCGTTGTCAACACCTACGCGACGTTGGCCGAGTTGAATCACTATGGCCGGCTGGGGAGCAATTACCCGGGCGAGCGGGCATGCCACTTGCCCGCACGGAAAGAGGATAATCTCGCTTTTCGAGATACCTATCTGATTGACCTGGGTGAAGGGTTGAGCGAGTCCCAGTTTGATGATGCGGCCGACAAGGTTGCCGAATACCTGTACCTTGATGCGGCGACTGCCGCGAGCCAGTTTTTCCGAGCGTGCCGCGACAAGGAACCTCGGCATGCCGATACGCGCAACGCCGAAATCACAGTCCGTTCGTTCGGCCTGCATCAGTACAGCTGTATGCAGGACGATGTTGTCTCGATTGCCGTTGAACACCTTTGTCAGCATGCGATCGAACGCTGGGTCGTCGGGACAGCGGTTGAGCGCGAGCTGCCGGCACTGAAGCGGACCAGTGTTACGATCAGCCAGCATGCGGACCGCACTCAGGAACCAGCGTATGTGCACCTGCGCGTGCCCCTCGAACGACTTGCCGAGTCGTTGCAGTTGGATGTCGATAGCCTGGTTCGAGAAGTGTCGCAAATGATGGAGGACGAAATCGGCCGGCCAGCGAACGAGTTTATTGAGGAGCAGTTGCAGCAACTGACCAACGGCCGAATGCCGGACTCGCAAGAAGACTCATCGGCGTGTATCGCTGACGTCATACAGTGCATGGATCAATTGCTCGGTGCGCGGCAAGACCCGGTCGAATCGGGCTGTTGCGATCATGGGTCGTTGGAGACGGTTCTGGCAACACGACGACGAGAAATGGCGTCCGAACGCGCCCAGACGATTCGCGATTGGCTGATCGATAAAGTCGAAGACGACGCTGACCGTATCCGTGGCGCTCAGTGGGCTGCGAAGTGGCTTGCGGCGCACTGCCAGACCATCGATCACCGAGTGGGCGAACTGCAGACCCGGATTGATCGTGAACTCACCCTCACGCAACAGCAGCTCGACGCAGCCTTGGCCCCGCGCAGTCGTGGCAAGGAACGTGAGGCTTTGACCAATGTCGTTGCCACGTTGGAGCAGTTCTGCCGTTTGCGATTGTACGAACGCGTTGTGGCAAGTGCTGCAAGTATTGTCCGAGTCATTAAAGGGAAAGTGGCTTCGACCGAAGATGAGTTGATGGATTTGGAGCGTGAACTCCGCCACCTGTCGAGCGAGTTCGATACGACGCGAACGCTCGATTCACTGGCAATCGGCCCTGGCCCAGGAAGTGCCGAGCTTGCAGAGTCTATCGGCAATGCTTTAGTTGATAACGTCGAGCGGCTCGCCCGCCAACTCGAACAGAAGTTGGGTGACGAGGTAGTGACCGACGCCGGCGGCTTACGCAACATGTTGATGCAGGGCGGCAACGAACGCAATCGACTGGCGACGACGATCCGTGACGTTGCTCGAACGATGGTCGTGGGAATGATGAAGCAGTTGGATGTGTCCGACGTGCTGTTTCACGACGAAGATTCGCCCGAACGTGAAATCGATACACTGCGCGAATGTGCCGCCGCGGCTAAGCCGCGACTGCTGGCTTGCGGTGGCGCGAAACGACTCCTGGTCATGCTGCCCAAAGGCTCGTCACAAGTGCGGCCGATCGAGATCTTGCACGGTGATCTGAAAGAAACGCCTTCGGTCGTCGAGAACTGTGACGGTGACTTTATTCTCTGCTACGAAGCCGAACAAATCTCGCTGACACAAGCCGCCGTCACGATCATCGACGGACGACGAGATTTCGCCGAGGCGGCATCACGGTTGCATACGCGAAATAACGTTGGTTGGTCGAACTTGCCCGATCTTGAGTGATGAGTGACCCAGCTGGAAACGCTCATTTGCGCAATACCAGGACCGGGCAATGCGCAAGACGTACCACCCGTTCGGCAACCGAACCGATAAGTAGATGTGCCAGGCCGGTGCGGCCGTGTGATGGCAAGATGATCAAGTCGGCGTTGATCTCCTTCGCGCGGCGCGCTACGACGTGACCGGGATCACCGAACAGAATCTCGATCGTGATGCCAGCATACGTCGATCCCGACAGACGCTCGTGTAACGCCTTCTTGGCGTGATCGGATCGTGATTGTTCGGTGATCGTCTCCCACACCTCGCCAGGTTCTAACGGGGAAAGCTCTGGTAGCACGTGCAAGATGCGCAATGCCTTGGGAGTGTTCGTGATTCTCAGTGCGGTGTCGACAGCCGCGAATGATTCGTCGGAGAAATCGACCGGAACGACGACCGTATCCACGTTTGTCCAGCCCATGATGTTCCTCACTTGAAGCGAATGATGCCCCGTCGTAGCGGGCGCAAGCGTTCTTGTGCTTGACGAGAAAAATATTTCTTGACGCGAGTCGGTGCCGGCAAGAAAAGAGAGCCTTCCCGGTCCTGGCCATTCTCCGTGACCAGATTCCCAGGCACGCATTACGAACCGCCGATCGACGACCTGCCGTCGTGTTGCTTTGACGACTCCAGTTCCGCGAAACGGCAATCGAGACCGACAACTCGTACCGCTTCCATTGTAAGGTGTGGTTGCCTGTTCGTGTAGGCGTAGCCATGCATGAGGCTCGACCGTGGTAGGCCGAAGGGGTTGCCCCGAGCAGTGAGCGTATGCTTGGAAGGCACTATTCCAGCCGACAGCGCGCCAGGCAGCGGTCGTCGTTTTCCTGGCGTATCTGAATGGGATGGCCTGAACGGGATGCCGGGGGACGAGTCGGTTTCCCAAGTTCGACCGTGTTGCGTAATGCGAATGACGTTCAAACAGATACGTCTTCGTCCCGGCGGCGTTTCGTGTCGGTACCCTGAATCGCGCCCGATTCAGAACGGGTTGCTTCCGAGAACAGCCAGGCAAGCTAACGCCGCTGGGGCTCTCCGCTCAAGATACAGAACCGAAAGAACAAACCTCAGGACTCTCGCTGGATGCGCGTCGGCGGCGTTCAGGAGCGACGGCGCTGAACCGTGATTTGGCCGATGAGCGCCCAAACGCCCAGGAATGTGAACGCCATCGTAAGGTGGATCAAGTCAGTGTCCATCTGGCAGACCTCGGTCTTCTCGTGTTGGGGAAATCGTGTGGGGGAGACAATGCACCGTTACGGCGCGAAGCTCAGCCAGTGGACTCCAGGGTTGGAATCAAGTTGTGCCCAAGGAGTTGTCCCCGGCTGGCAGTAGTTTGTGCAGCGCGGTCCCGAGTGTGGCGTAAGGACGAGCTGCTGGCTGTGACTATCGAGGCATGGCAGGTTGCCGACAGAGGCGGTGTCGTGCCCCCACTCGTCGAATTATGATCGACAGGCGGGACGTCCCCAATTCAGCCGTTTTGCTTTGGCAGGTGTCCGCTACGCAATTGACAAAGTCTTTCTATCTTGAATGAAGCTGGCATGAGGTGTAGTCTGCCTCGTTTATTGTTGTTGGGCGGTTTGTAACGATTGTATGGAACTGGCTGGGGCTGCTCCCCGCGCGAAAACAGTTTGAACTCATGCGATGTGAATCAGCGCCGGCGACCGATTTAGTCAGTTAACTGCGGCCGACCACCAGTGCGGTGGGAGAACTTGGATTGCCAAACGGTGATCGTTGTCGGTTTCGTGGGGGCTTGGTAAAGTAGAGGGATTGCTGAGATTGCGTCACATTCTTGTTCCAGTCAGCCACAGCGAGTGGGATCCTACACATCCATGACACAGCGTCCATATCCGGCTATCGGGATTGACTTGGGCACAACCTACTCGGTTGCTGCCCGTCTGGACAATAACGGCCGTCCGCAAACTCTGATCAATTCGGAAGGGGATCATCTGACCCCCAGTGTCGTCTTGCTGGAAGACGGCGAGGTCATCGTCGGCAAAGAGGCGGTCAAGGCGATGAGTGTCGAGGCGGAGCGCGTTGCCGAATGTGCCAAACGCGATGTGGGCAAGCGGATGTTCCACAAGTCGCTGGGAGGGCGACAGTATCCTCCCGAAGCGATCGAAGCATGGATTCTCAACAAGATTCGACTTGATACGCGCCAGCAGATCGGCGACTACCACAAGGTGGTAATTACAGTGCCGGCCTATTTTGACGAAGTGCGGCGCAAAGCGACTCAAGACGCCGGTTACATCGCTGGCTTTGAAGTGCTCGACATCATTAACGAACCGACCGCCGCAGCGGTTGCATTCGGCTACCAAAAGGGATTCTTGTCTGCCGGTGAGGGT
>JAJRVM010000119.1 GCA_024277285.1 Planctomycetota bacterium | reverse complement strand
CAAGGAGCACCACCAGACGCGTCGTCCATGAGCGCCACGGGAGAGAAGGGCAAAGAAGATGACGGGCAAAAAACAGCGCTCGGTGGAACGTCTTCCGATCAGGTGGCCGTTTGCCATTCTTTGAGCTCATCGAGCGAAAGCTCGGGCCAAAAAGCGTCACGTCCGCGATGAACCGTTACCGGCTGTTGAACAGCCGGCGCCCCCTCGTGCCCAATCGACAGAGGATATTCTGCAACAGCGGTTCGCCCAGGGGAGCCGACTCCCTGGTGTTCCCAAACGGCATCACATCTACTGATCAGCCAAATTGTCAGACACCTAATCCGGGACAAACTTGGTCAGATAAGTCGGGACCTAGCATTGCAGTTCGCTCGATGTGCGTGTCAACGCGCTGGAACGACTCGGTTGTCCGGGCACGATGTGCAGGCGAGTCCAAGTCTTCGGCGCGACGGATAAGAAGAAGACGAGCAGATCCTCGGCACGTGGCTGTTTGATGTTCGCAATAAGTTTCGATTTCCAATGCGGGCGTCCTTCACGGATGAAAAAGGGAACTTCTTCGACGTCTTGATCCGCATCGCGAACCAACCGCACTTGGCTCCAGTCGATCGTTCCCGGTGCGGCAATCTGGCCGGTTGGCACTTCGACCACTGTCGGACCGCTCCAGCGAGTCGGGTTGTAGAGATCGATATGTGCAGTCGCCCAGGCTTGTGGCTGAGGGGCGGTTGTTGCTGCGCCATTTTCGGCGTGTTCCTTGCGTGGCGTTTCATGCTCGCCACACAACGCGATTGTTGCCGTGAGACACGTGGACCAAGCAACTGCGGCAAGCACACGCTTCCGCAGCACCGGCCTGTTGTTGAACGATTTCATGGGTGGTTTTCGATTCCGTTGTTATCGACTTCATCGAGCAAACCTTCTGCTTCATCGTATTTCCAGATGTCATCGCGATCGACTTCCGTGATTGGGTACTTTCCAGAGTGAGCCGCATAGGGTGTGTGCCACACTCTTGTTTTTTGCCCGCCATTTTCTTTGCCCTCAAAAACGCGATTCTAAGACGTCGGCAACAAGTATTACGGTTTCGCCGATCCTTCAGGGTATCCGATCAAATCCGAGCAATCTCGTTGGATGAGTCGTCAATTACGCGCAGCGGTTTCGCCTGATGGCGGTCGATGGCAGAAGCTTGCATTCATTCCGCCGGACACCGACGCGAACGCCTGTCACGTACCGCAGGCATTCATCACACACACCGAGGGGCGTTCCTGGTTGTACTTGTTCTATGCCACGCAAATCGGTTACAAGAAGAACGATGCCAAGTATCATTTTCAGTACGACCGTATTCGTGCCATGCGCCGCCTTATCGATAATCGATTTGAAAGCGCGCCCGGTTCCGGAAAGTAACTCGCGCGAGACTCCAGGTCAGCCGCTGGTTTCTTCAGCTGGGCGGCTGTCAGATCCGTGCCGTGCACAACGTCGGAACGCTTGCAGGTGCCTGCTGCCCATGCCTTGAGATCCTTATTCGTGGAATAACTTTTCGCGCGCGAATTCGCAAACCGCAACAACGGCGGGGTGCTTCAGACGACGCTCCACGGAAATGGCGTAGTAACGCTCGCGCACGGCATCGATACGACCAACCACGCGAACCGAGTATTGCCGACAGACCTCTTTCTCGATCACCGAGGGCGCCGGGAACAGCCCCATTCCATCCTGGCCAAAAACCTTCATCAACGCGGTATCTTCAAACTCGCCGATAATCCTCGGACGAATGTCCTGGTTGAGGAACCACTGTTCCAAATCGCGGCGCACGGCTGTTCGTTCCGCCGGGACCAGCATAGGCGCTCCGTCAAGCGATGCGGGGAACTTGCGTCGATACTTGGCCGCGAGATCCGCCTTGGCGAAGAACGTCAGTCCGCATTCGCCGAGCAAGTGGTTGAACGCACGAACGTGAACAGCCGGGCTGACCGGCGAGTCGGACAGCAAAATGTCCAGCCGATGCACCGCCAATTCCGCCAATAGATCGTCGTGTCGGCCCTCGTGGCAGACGACATGCACGTCCTCCGACAACTCGAAGGCCGGTTTAAGAAGTCGGTGTGCCACTAGCTTCGGCAGCACGTCCGGCATCCCCACGACGAATCGCAATGGCCGATGGCTGGGACGCCCTTTCACGGTATCTTGAAGTTCACGGCCCACTGCGAAAATCTCTTCCGCATACCGAAACACGGTCTGGCCAAATTCCGTCAGCACCAAATTGCGACCAACACGTTCAAACAGCTTGTCGCCACACGCTGCTTCGAGTTGGCGCAACTGCTTACTGATCGTCGGGTGAGCCAGATGCAGCAGCTCGGCCGCGCGCGCAATACTGCCCTCGCGCGCGACCATCCAAAAATATTGCAAGTGGTGGTAATTGAGCCAATCCATGCCACCTAGGATACGTAGATATTGTCTACGAATCAATGCCGCAACTCCTCTGGATAGGCGCAACCGGTCATGGTTATTCGCAACCTTAATCCTGTCGGTCAATCGTTACCGTTCGAGTCCCCAACCCACTTAGCGTCATCGAACCGCGCGACGGTCTTATGCGAGGTAGATGTCTCGGGGAGGCGTTGGCGGTTCCTTTGGGAGGGCAAGAGAACATATTCGCTGCCCGGGCTCTTCCTGCCCCTCATGTTCTGTTGCCCTCTTCCGCGTCGCGTCACTACCGCGGCTTTGATTTAATCGACAGACTGCGAGTCGGCAGGAGACTTCTAGATCGTGGTATACCCTCACCTGCCGGTCGCCTTAGTAAGGAAGATAAACTGCCAGCAATCGTTAGATAACACCGATACATTGTACGGTTGCCGCTTAATCCTGCTTGCTGCCAAACAAACGACTTCGGTACATGAACGGACATGACGTGTAGATATTATCTCACATTCAAAGGCTGATAATCTGTCTATCTATCGCCTGCAAATGGACGTATAAGTAAACTGTGCGGCTATTTTGCCGCAGAAAAGCGGCTATTCTGCTGTCGTGTCACAGTTTCTAACGCCGTGGCGCGCTGAATGCCGGAAAGCCTGTTGAGGGTATGCAAGGCGGCCGGTGGCATTGAGAGCCACAAATGGAATGTGAACGAAGGCACATAGGGGGCCTCGGCAATATCGAGGGACAACTCCTTCGCACTTCGGGAGACCGGGTCATGCGGATTGTAATTGATAGTGCGGATGTTGAACTTGACGACGCGACGCGCGAGTACATTGAGCGACGCTTGCGGTTCGCTTTGACTCGATACAGCCAACACATCAAGACGATCACACTGTATGTCAAGAGTTCGCATCAACAAGCGGATCGATGTGACACGTTGTGCAAGGTGTGCATCAAGTTGATCCCCGCCGATGGGGTTGAAACGGAGGCGGGTGATGCAGGCATACGCCGAGCGGTTGCCCGAGCCGTGGACATGGCGAGTCGTGCCGTCAAGTGGAAACTCGAACCGTCGCCAAGATCTTTGCGGGGGCTGTATTGAACATGAGGCGACATTGAATCTGGCGAGCAAGAGGGAATACGTTAAGGATTGTGACCGTGGTTACTGGGATACGAGGGTGGAGTACGAATGACGTCGCAAAGTGAACCGCCAAACTCTGACGAGCGTGCTGAAGACGACGACGCCGTGGAATCTGGACAGGTCACGGATACCGGAATCGACCAAATGGTCGATCTCTTGGAGCAATGCTCCCAGGAATACGGAATCAAGTCCGAACGAGCTGACGTTCGCAGGGCCGTTGGCGAAGCAGTCCGCACCTGGCCGGGTAGCGTTGAGCAGCGTTGGTGGAAGTGGTTGACGGAGGCTGGAGCGAGTTTAGACCTGCGCGTTTCCGTTATCGAAAACCGCCTCGATGAAGTGTTGCGTTGGGTTCTGGAGGGCGTACAGATCGCAACCTATCTGCCCGGAGAATCAGAGCCGTGGTTGGCCGTGACAGGAGTTCGGCGCAAACACTACCTCCTTTTTCGCAGGGGCACGAAGACACAACAGCGCCGCGTGCGGCGGAGTGAGATGAAACGAATCCTTCGGCCGGCGGAAGATACCGGCTTGATTCGTGTGGTGACGTTGGAGCCTTCATTGACATGCGACAACAATCATCACGAGCGTGAAGCTCTTGGCGGGCGAACGATGTCGCCACTCGCTCGGACGCTACTGATCATGCGGGCCGAATGGTCGGATATTTGGGTTATTCTGGTGTTTGCCGTGCTGTCCGGAATTCTGGCGCTGGCAACGCCCATGGCAGTTCAGGTTATGGTTTCGTTCGTTGCCTTTGGTAAATTCTTGCAGCCGGTGATTGTTCTGTCACTGATGCTGTTGGGCCTAACGGCGTTCTGGGCGGCATTGCGTCTGTGGGAGACCTACATCGTCGAAGTCTTACAACGCCGGCTCTTTGCCCGAGTGGTGCACGATCTGAGTTACCGCTTGCCGCGCGTGCGGCAAGATGCGTTGGATGGCCAATATGGTCCGGAACTAACGAACCGTTTCTTTGACGTCGTCACACTTCAGAAGGTGAGCGCACTGTTTCTACTGGATGCGGTTGACTTGGTTATTGTGAGCACGATTGGTGGGATCGTTCTCGCGGTCTATCACCCGTTTCTGCTAGGTCTTGACCTGGCACTGTTGATGTCGATCTCGTTCATTGTTTTTGTCCTTGGGCGAGGGGGAGTGCCATCAAGCATTCAGGAATCAAAGTACAAGTACGCCACGGTTGCGTGGCTTCAGGAAATCACGCGTTGTCCCTTGGTCTTCAAATTGGATAACGCTTCCGAGTACGTCGGCGAGAAGGCAGAACATCTTGTTTCTGGTTACCTCGAAAACCGCCGGCTGCACTTTCGTGTCCTGTTTCGCCAGATTTCCTTTGCGCTGGTCTTGCACGCGGCAGCCGGATCGTTGTTGCTGGGAGTTGGCGGCTGGCTCGTGATAAAGGGCCAACTGACACTGGGCCAACTGGTCGCCGCAGAGATGATCGTCGCCCTTATTGTCGGTGCATTTGCCAAGGTCGGCAAGCACCTTGAGTCCTATTACGACTTAATGGCGGGTATCGACAAGCTGGGGAGACTGTTTGATCTGCCGCTGGAACGACAGCAGGGTCTCATGCGCCTGCCGGAAACTCACCCGGTGGAATTGTCCGTGCGGGACGTTTCGTTCCGATTCGACGCGCGCCCGATCCTCAAGGACATCCGCTTTGACATTGCCTGTGGCGAACGAGTCGCACTGACCGGCCCCGCGGGTTGCGGCAAGTCGACCATGGCCGATCTTCTGTACGGGCTGAGGAGTCCGTCTCAGGGCCGGATAATCATTGACGATCACGAATTGTCGGAGGTGCGCCCCGATGTCTGGCGACGGCACGTCATGCTGCTGCGGCGGATGGAGGTGTTTCACGCAACGGTCACCGAAAATGTACACCTGGACAATCCCGACATCGACGTGCGATTGGTACGCGAGGCATGTGAACGGCTGGGGTTGCTCGACAGCCACGCGTTACCCCGCGGGTTGGAAACAATGCTCTCGTGCACTGGTGCGCCTCTATCGGACAGCCAGATCCGCATGTTGGTGCTGGCTCGCGCGCTGGTGCATCGCCCAAGGCTCTTGATCATTGATGGGCTGTTCGACTCGTTACCGAGCGACGTGCTTGCTCCAGCTCTCGATGTCTTGTTCGACTCGACGGCCCCGTGGACGCTAATCGTAGTCACCTCGCATCCGCATGTCCTCGACCGTTGCGCGAGGAAAATCAACCTGGCGTCGCCAGAACAGACCTAACAGCGTCGCACGACGTTTTCCCTACACGAGCGAGTACCGTTTCGAGGCGATACAGAATGCAATCGGCGAACAACCCACAACGAAGAATGTTCAGAGCGGTCAAGTCACGACGTAACGGTATTACCCACGCGTTTCATCCACCGCGATTGACTTGTTCATCGCGTATGGCGCGGCGCGTCGCACGGCTGTTGATGTTCTTGCTCTGCCTCATGATCGTTGCCTTTTTCCTGGCGCCCTGGCAACAGAACGTGAAGGGCGGTGGTCGCGTTGTTGCCTACTCTCCACTGGCCCGCCGGCAGACGGTGGAAGTACCGGTTAGTGGACGCATTGTTCGGTTCACCGACAAGATTGCCGAAGGGGTACACATCGCCAAAGGCGAATTCATTGCCGAGATCCGAGACCTGGACCCCGACCTGCTCGACCGCCTGCGGGACCAGTTGGCAGCCAAACGCCGCGAACTCGAATCCCTCACGCTGGTCATGACGGCGTACAACGCGCAAGTCGGTGCGCTCGCAACAGCGCGGGATGAGATCGTTGCCGCTGCGGACCAATACATCCAGATGGCCGAGCAGAAAAAAATGGCCGCGGACAGAGACTTGGAAGCTACTCACGCCGCATTGCTGCAGGTGCGTCTGAACTACGATCGCCAAAAAAGCTTATGGAAGGACGGCTTGACATCGACCTTGAAGCTACAGATTCAGGAGCGTAAGCTCAAAGAAGTCGATGCCAAGGCGGAGCAGGCGGTCAACTACGTGGCCGCCGCAGTCAACGAAGTGGCGGCGAAGAAGAACGAACGCAACGCCAAAGAACGCGAGGCCGCAGTGAAGATCGACTCAGCCCGCGCGGCCTCGCGGAAAGCAGCAGCCGATGTTGCCAAACTCGATAAGGAAGTGCTCGAACTGCAGATCAAAGTCGCTCAGCAACAGAACCAAATCGTCACCGCACCGATCGACGGTTTCGTATTCCGAGTGCATCGTTTTCAAGGTGCCCAAGTTGTCAAGCAGGGGCAACCATTGTTGACGATTATCCCGGATGCCGCCGACCGCGCTGTCGAAATGTGGTTGGACGGGAATGACGCTCCGTTGGTGAGCCCAGGTCGACATGTCCGCCTACAGTTCGAGGGGTGGCCCGCAGTGCAGTTTGGCGGTTGGCCATCCGTCTCGGTGGGGTCATTCGGCGGCACCGTCGCGATGGTCGATGCCACGGATGATGGAAAAGGAAAATTCCGCATTCTGGTCGTGCCCGACAAGCAAGACGCGAAGTGGCCGAGTGAGCGTTTCTTGCGGCAGGGCGTGCGTGCCCACGGCTGGGTGCTGCTGGAGCGAGTGTCACTGGGATTCGAGGTCTGGCGGCAACTCAATGGGTTTCCGCCGGTCGTCGACGTGGAAGAGCCTGCGAAAAAAGGCGGCAAAAGTGTCTTAAAAAAGGCGAAGTAGCGCGCGTCGGATGCCGTCCCGACAGTACGCGGCTGAGGAGGTTCAACGACTGTTGCCCTGGGAGTGCCCCCGAACAAAGGTGGTTTGGGCCACTCGCAAGACGACCGGTTTGGGCCATTGGCGGGAATAGCTGGAGTGAACAAGGGGACTTTGACGATAGTGACGATGCTGCGAATATTGCGGGGACGCTGCGCACATTCGTCCGTGCAGAGCGACTGGAGGCCAGGGAACGGAGATTTTCGGGCAAGGAGGATATGGATTGTGGTGCGTCGGGTTGCAATATGGATGATCTCTGCTGGCATGCTGGTTGCCCAGTGCAGCTGTGCCACCTCCTCGCACCAACGCGAATCCGATTCCACGCAGCCAGAAGACATGTCAAGCGGCCTGGTCGAACCACCGGCGCCCTTTGTGGAACCATCCGCGTCAATGTCCATGCAAAGCGGCTTGTCCGAGGCCCATGGACGCGGCAAAACCGTGGCCTTCGAGACGCGTGCCGAGCAGGCTCCGAGCGTGGTTGACTTGAACGTGATTGCCGCGCAAGAGGAGCAGGGAAAAGCACCGGAATCGTTCGAGCTTCCGGTACCGCCGCAGTTGGGTATCGGGCGGACGGATTCCGACGACCCCGAAGAGACTCTGCCCCGGTTAGCTGTCTTGACCCTGGAGGACGTGTTGCGTTCCGTCTACGACAGCTACCCGCTGCTGCGGATTGCGGTTGAGCAGCGGAGGATTGCCGAGGGCCAGCTTCTGGAAGCACATGGCGAGTTCGATTTGAAACTCAAGGGGGGCGGAACCAGCGGTGCGTTAGGCTATTATCAGACGAATCGCCTGGGCACGGGTCTTGAGCAAGCTCTCTTCGGCGGCGGCGATGTATTTGCGGGTTATCGGATTGGTCGAGGGAACTTCGAGCCTTGGTACGGCGGGCGAGAAACGAACGACGGTGGCGAGTTCGCCGCCGGCTTCCTGATTCCATTGCTGCGGAACCGACACATCGATACACGCCGCGCGGCGATTTTTCGTGCTGCCCTTGGCCGCGATTCAGTCGAGCCCGACATCTTACTGCAGCTGCTTGACTTCGTAAGATCGGCCTCTTACGCCTATTGGGATTGGGTTGCTGCCGGCCAGGGCGTGCGGATCGAACAAGCTCTGCTGGACCTTGCCCTGCAACGTCAGGATGGTATGAAGAAACACGTTGCGCGTGGTAATCTACCCCGTATCGAGCTGACGGATAACGAGCGACTGATCGCATCGCGTCGCGCTGCGCTGATCGACGCGCAACGCAAGTTTCGTCAGTCGGCCATTAAACTGTCCTTGTTTCTCCGTGCACCGAACGGCCAACCACAACTGCCGCCTCCCGACTCTCAACGCAGTCTCTTTCCCGAGGCACTGCCGTATGAGGACGAGCAACTCGATGCCGATATTCAGTCGGCATTGGCGAGCCGGCCGGAAACGCAGTTTCTTGATTTCGTTCGGCAGCAGTTGGAAGTCGAATTGGCTCAAGCTCGCAACCTCTATCTTCCGGAAGTCAGCGTTGGCGCGACCGCCTCGAAAGACGTCGGGGCAGCGGCCAGCAGCAAAGGAGACAAGACTCCATTTCAATTGGAGGCGTCACTGCTCATCTCGGCACCTCTGCAACGCCGCAAGGCGCTTGGCAAGCTGCAAGCGACACAGAGCAAGCTGCTGCAGATTCGGACGAAGGCCCAATTCGAGCGCGACAAAATCATGACGGACGTGCAGAATGCCGTGACTGCCTTGAAAGCAGCCCACGAGCGAATTGCTCAGGCGCGCCAAAGTGCGGCACTGAACCGGACGATGGAGGAAGCCGAACGGCGGGTGTTCGTTGCCGGTGACAGCAATCTGTTGATCGTCAATCTACGCGAGAAAGCCACCGCCGATGCGCGGAAGATCTTAGTCGCTGCGCAACTGGAGTACTGCCGAGCCGAAGCCGACCTCCGCGCCGCGCTGGGAACGGTCCCGATGCAAAATCCGTAGACGCTGGGCTTCGAATGGTCACCACGTCGCGAGCCGTTCTTGCCGAATGTCACGGCGAATATGCGATGCGTCAGGAGTGAAGACTGGGGAAGCAACCTTGGATGCCCACATCGTGGAAGACTTGGGAATGAACGAGCGACCTCGTGCAAGAACAGCGGCAATACCATGGCCATCT
>JAJRVM010000118.1 GCA_024277285.1 Planctomycetota bacterium | reverse complement strand
CGTTTTTTAAGGCCCGGAGGGCCAACATAGTCCTTGCCGGGGTCGTCAGGCCCCGGTCCTCGGCAACCAATATCCGTAAAGCCCCGGCAGGGGCGATACAGACGCCAGCCCTCGTCCTTCCTGTGCCGCCCCTAACGATTCTCTTGATAACGACACCGGTGCCTTACGGCACCGGTAAAGGCTGTACCGGCCCTGCCGGGCCGAATTCGCTGCTTTTACCGTGAATCGCTGTGTTGAAACGAAGCACCGTGAACGGCTACTAAATCTCTTTGCGTGCCCGAATTCCGCGTTACGACGCGTTTGGCTTAAACACGTAGATCGTACTCTCGTTCGGGCTCATCATAAAGAACGTGTCGTCGGCCACATCGACGGAAACGCGTACGCAACCCGTCTCAAAGACCGGAAAACAGACGACGTTTTGGAAGGTACCATCGAGAGTAAAACGTTTGACGCAGACGGGAGGGCCCGATTGAGCACAGTAGACATACTTGCCATCTTTCGAGAACCGGAGGTTCTTGGGTTCGCAACACCCTCCAAAGCCGTCGGCAGCCTGGGCATCTCGCTTACCGAATTCATTCAACTTCTTGCCGTCGCGGTCATAACAGATCGCTTTGTGTTGCGTATTCATGGCCAACCAGAGGTTGCCGTCGTGAGCTTGGCAATCCATTTGCCCACAACACCCGCTCAGCCCCGTCAGGATGTTCTTCGGTTCCGCAAGATCATGGTTAAGTCGCCACGCATTATAGGAATAACCGGCTCCCGAACAGATCACGAAAATATCCTCGTCGGCCACGGCCAAACCGGTATAACGAGCGGTCCTCACTTGCTGTTCGGCGCGCTTGCGGATCTGTGCTTCCATCTTTTCGAGATCGATGCCTCGCATTTGCTTGACATACGTTTCGAGAACACGTGCCTGGATGGCCAAGGGAGTATCTTCCTTGAAAGTGAATACCAATTGGCCATCTTTCACGCGACTGCCAGAGACTTTCCCGAACAGTTCACCTTGCGTCATCGCGGCGATTTTCGTTTTTTCGTCCTCGGATAGCGTTTCCTTGGCCATCTCCTCTTTGAGCGTCTCCAACTGCTGCTTCATTCCTTTGACCATCTCCTCCTGCCGTTTGGCCGATTCCCTGTAATTATCGAGCATCGCTTGCACGGCCGCTTCCTTTTCCTTTTCGGTCGGCGGTGCAGGAAAAACGCGTTTCTCCTACAGCTGACCGTCGGCACTGGTGCGAATTAGTTGTCCTTGACCACCAATAAAGATAGCGCCGTCACTGGGGCGCACGGCGATTGCCTCCGGCGTGAACGACAGCTTACGCGTTTCCAATAGTTTGCCATCTTGCGCGAGGACGCGAATGATGTTGTCGCCGCAACAGGCCAGAATGTGACCATGCGAATCGAGACACATGTTGTTGAGCTTCGCGCCGATCTCGATTCGATCGACCTGCTCGTGAGTAGGTTGCCATTGCGGGTTCTTGGTCAGCCGATCGCGTGCCTCCATGGCCCGTTTGCGCGCCCGCGATGCGTACGAATTCATCGCACTCTTGGCCGTTGCCGCACGTTTGGCTGCAGCGTTTGATTTCGCTTTCTTTTCGTCAGCTGCGTCCAACTCACCTTCGAGTGCCTTCAGGTCGTCGTCCTCGGATGATTTCGTCTTCTCAGCCGCCGAACTCGAAGTCTCGGCTTGCTGGGCAAACGCCACGGAACCGGCGTACATCAAGATGCCGGTCATTGCCAACGATAACAGTACTTGAATCCGCATGTCTGTTCTCCGTGAAATCAGTATCCAGAAGGCCCCTACTTGCTCCGCCCGTGATGGTCAAACACCACTCAAGGCGAGTCTATCACAAGCAGACGGTAAACGGCAATCAATGCACGGCATCAGCCACTCAACGACGGCACCGCCGCAAACGCCCCTATAAAGAAGCCTTTCCGCTGGAAGTGCTTTGCCATCATCCAAGAGGGATCCGGAAGTCATTTCGACCCCGCAGTTATCGACGTGGTCGCCGTCCACAACGCCCTTCGGAATTGAGTGACGACACATCCCTCCCCCCTTCCCCTCCCCTCTCTCCCCCTCTCTCCCCCTCTCTACCTCTCCACCCCCTCTCCTTCCCCTCCCCCCCCCCTCTCTCCCATTCTCCCCATATCCCCTCCCTGCGACACATTTTCGGAAAAAGGGCCCGTTCATTGCCAATATCCCACGCCCTTTGACGAACGATATCTCAGTGATATCATATCGATAGCCATGCCGTTCTTAGCGTCTTAGAGCGGATTGGGGGCTATCGAAGCCATCAGCGTGGAGCCAATGACATGGGAGTAACAGCAATGAGCCAAGAACGAGCGATGCGTGTGCCTGCCGGCTGGGCAGTGTTGCCGGTGACGATCGCAATTTTCGCCGGTGCGATTGGGCTGGGATCGATGTTTGTGGCGTCGACGTTCGAGGCGGATCGAGCCAACACGATTCCGAACTTTTGGTTGCTGGTCGGCAGTTTATTGGCATTGGGTCTGGGTGTGTTCAGCTGCTTTGGGTACTTCACACTGCAGCCGAACGAGGGACGGGTGCTGATTCTCTTTGGCGCCTATCGTGGAACCGTGCGCGAGAGCGGTTGGCTATGGACGAACCCGCTCAACAGCAAAGTCCGTATTTCGCTACGGTCGCGCAATTTCAACAGCGAAAAACTGAAGGTAAACGATCGCCGCGGCAACCCAATCGACATTGCCGTGGTCGTGGTCTGGCGAGTCGAAGACACTGCGCAGGCATGTTTCGACGTCGATCATTTCGAATCGTACGTCGAGGTTCAAAGCGAATCGGCGGTACGACATTTGGCCAGTTGCTATCCGTATGACCACGGTGAGGGCAATGAGATCACGTTGCGCAGTGGCGTTGACGAAGTGTCCAAGGCACTGATGGTGGAATTGCAGGAGCGCGTGAACAAAGCCGGCGTGCAGATCGAAGAAGCGCGGCTGACGCATCTTGCCTACGCTGCGGAGATTGCCGGAGCTATGTTACGCCGTCAGCAAGCTGAAGCGATCATTGCGGCGCGGCAGAAGATTGTCCATGGGGCGGTCAGCATGGTCGACATGGCGCTGCAGGAGCTGTCCGAAAAGAAAGTCGTGGAACTGGACGAGGAACGAAAGGCGACGATGGTCAGCAATTTGCTGGTCGTGTTGTGCAGCGAGCATGAGGCGCAACCGGTGCTCAACACGGGAACGCTCTATACCTGATTGATGCGATGAGCATGGCGCGGTCTCGCATCTGTTGCGGCACCGCGTCACGTCGTGCGCGATTGGGCATTTGAACACGCAACGAACTCGAACAACGCACGGCCCGCATACTGGGCCACGGCGTTCCACGGTTGAGGAAATCGTTCAACCACTTTTCACAGTACAGGCGGCATGAATTCACGCAAATCCTTCCTCATTCGCATCGACCCGAAGCTCCACGAAGAGCTCGTCGCCTGGGCACAGCAGGAGTTTCGCAGTGTCAATGGCCAGATCGAGTTCCTGTTGCGTGAGGCGGTGGTACGGCGTCGTGGCAAGACCGCGCCGAGTGATGCAGCCAACACTTCGCAGCCCCCCCCCACAGACCCAACCTGAACGTGGGCTCTGTCGTCAAGCGGCGCATCCCAGATCGCTTCGAGGAACCGGAAATCGGTTGCACGAAGCGTGGTCTTCTGGCGCGATATTACCAGACGCCTCGACAATGTATAATTATGCGCGACCCAATGGTCGTGTTTATTCAGGGACCACGAACTGAGTCTTGTTCCACAGATGGCGTGGGTAGGCAATTGCTTTCTGGTCGTTACGAAGTCCTCATTTTGGTCCCGTTATGGAATCTGGTTTTGGTGGTTCCATTGGAAGGGCAAGAGAAAATGGCTGGCAAGGGAAGATGTTCGCTGTCCGCGCTCTTGTTGCCCCTCATGTTTTTTGCCTTCTTTGTAACTGTTTAGTCATCTGAAGCGGGACGTGCACTCGATTTCATTTTCCATCGGTCGACCCCCGCCGCCTTCGGCGGCGGGGAGGGAAGTGGGGGGGAGTAGCCGGCATCGTGGGTAGCTCACTAGTCGTTTTCACCCATGGGACGAGCCCACGGGAGTCTTTTGAAAGCGACATTACTTCATTTGGCTAAACTGTTACCCTCCTTTTTTGTCGCGTCACTACGTTGGTTTCAAAAAACAACGAACTGCAAGCAGGCGGGAGGGCGACTGTTGTTTCCTGGCCAATTCTAACCATGGAGAAATCGTCGTGGATCAGATCCGAATCGAGCCGGGTGTAACGCGTATTGGGTGGATAGGAACCGGAGTGATGGGGTGCAGCATGTGCGGGCACTTGATCAACGCAGGTTTCGCCGTGACCGTTTTCACGCGGACGCTGGCCAAGGCGGAGCCATTGTTGGCCAAGGGAGCGGCATGGGCCGAATCGCCCCGAGCGGTGGCGGAGGCCGCCGACGTCGTCTTTACGATCGTCGGTTTTCCAAGCGACGTACGGGATGTCATCCTCGGCCCGCAGGGTGTCCTGGCTGGCTGCAAGCCGGGCAATCTGGTGGTCGACATGACGACCAGCCAACCTTCGTTGGCCGTCGAAATCGCGGCAGCGGCTGCGGCTCAAGGAGTGGTCAGCATCGACGCGCCCGTTTCAGGTGGCGATGTGGGGGCGCGCGAGGCGCGACTGTCGATCATGATTGGCGGGAACGCAAAAGCGGTGACGGCATTAGCGCCGTGCTGGCAGGCAATGGGGAAGACGATTGTCCGCCAGGGTGGTCCCGGAA
The DNA here is from genome assembly GCA_024277285.1 of Planctomycetota bacterium. Next base: position 6,720 of record JAJRVM010000118.1, on the reverse strand, counting down.
CGGGGCAACACGCCAAGATGGCCAACCAAATCCTTATCGCATCAGGCATGATCGGCGTCTGTGAAGGGCTCCTTTACGGCTACAAGGCCGGTCTCGAGTTAACAACACTGCTTCAAAGCGTGGCGTCCGGAGCTGCCGGCAGCTGGTCGCTGTCGAACCTGGCACCACGCATCATCGACAACGATTTCGATCCCGGGTTCTTCGTCGAGCATTTCATCAAGGACATGGGAATCGCACTGCAGGAAGCAAAGCGGCTGAAATTGTCGTTGCCCGGTCTGGCACTGGCACATCAGCTCTACCTGTCCGTCACCGCATTAGGACATGGACGCGACGGCACGCATGCCCTGGAGTTGGCACTGGCGGCGATGTCTGGAATCGATTGGAAGCAACGTTAGAGAAACGACTACGGAGCTCCCCGAGGAACATTGCACCGGTGTGGGATCTTCGAAAACTCTGGGATCTTCAAAAACGTAGACCGCTAATGACCGCAGATAGACGCTAATAGGCTCTGAGCAAACCGATGGAAACCGAAATACTGGCGGCACTGTCCCTATTGCCTATCCTTGCCGTCGCGTTGTTCCTGGTCATCCTGCGTTGGCCGGCCAGCCGGGCGATGCCAATCTCTTACCTGGTGGCCGCTGCATTGGCGTTATTCGTCTGGAAGGTTCCCGCTATCCAGATCGCTGCCGCAAGCACGCGCGGATTGATCATAACGGGCGAATTACTCTACATCATCTTCGGTGCCATCCTATTACTCAACACGTTGGAAGAAAGCGGTGCGCTCCATCGGATTCGGCGCACATTTCGTGATATTTCACCAGATCGTCGGATTCAAGTGATCATCATCGCCTGGTTGTTTGGCTCTTTTATTGAGGGCTCTGCTGGCTTCGGAACTCCCGCCGCAGTTGCCGTGCCTCTTCTCATCGGGCTCGGCTTTCCACCTTTGGCAGCCGTGACAGCAGGGATGATTATTCAGTGCACGCCCGTTTCCTTTGGCGCATGTGGTACACCGATCTCGATTGGCGTTAACACCGGGTTGTCGGCAGACGCATCCGTCCACCATTACGCACAGCAAGCCGGATTCGCTCAGTGGACCGACTTCCTGAGCATGATTGGCTTGAAGGTTGCCGTGCTACATACGCTCACAGGAACGCTTGTCCCCTTGTTCCTCGTCACCATCATCACCCGTTTCTTCGGCAAGAATCGTACGATCTGGGAGGGCTTGGCGATTTGGAAGTTTTCCCTTTTTGCCGCGTTGGCCATGACGCTCCCCTACCTAACAGTGGCCTATCTTCTCGGCCCCGAGTTCCCGTCCCTGGTAGGTGGCTTGATGGGGCTATTGATCGTAATCCCGGCTGCTCGACGCGGCTGGTTTATACCCGCGAAGGAGCCAGCGTGGAACTTCGAAGAACCGGACCAATGGGATCGGGAATGGACGGGTGTGTCATTTGCAACTCGCCGCCGATCACAAATCGAGCCATCCGTGTTTTTAGCGTGGCTCCCCTACGCGCTGGTTGCTCTGTTGCTCGTCATTACACGCTGGCATGGATTGCCGTTGGCATCGATGCTCAAATCGGTCGCGATTCCGATTCAGCATATCTTGGGTACGAGCATTTCAAAGACGGTCGCACCACTCTATTTGCCCGGCACCGTATTCATCACGGTCTCATGCTGCACGTTGCTACTGCATCGAATGGACCTAAGTGCGTACGGACGCGCGTGGCAACACTCGTTGAGAACAACCATGCTCGCGTCCGTGGCGTTGGTCTTCACGGTACCCATGGTGCAGGTGTTCATCAACAGCCAAGGGGGCGCGGCTGGATTCGAGAAGATGCCGCTGGTTTTGGCTGCCGGTGTCCAGCAGATAGTAGGCGAGGCATGGCCGATCTTTGCGACGTTTATCGGCGGCATCGGTGCCGCGGTGGCCGGGAGCAACACGATCAGCAACATGATGTTCTCGTTGTTCCAATTCGATGTGGGGCAACGCATCGGCGCGGATCCCACCTGGATTGTCGCCTTGCAGGCAGTCGGTGGAGCAGCCGGCAACACAATCTGTGTACACAATGTTGTCGCCGCATCGGCAGTCGGCGGCTTGGTCGGCAAGGAGGGCACCGTCATTCGCAAGACTCTGTGGATCTTCGGCTACTACGCCCTGTTCGCCGGCGCCGCGGGCTACGCCATTGTCTGGTGGACCCGCAAAGGCCCACTGAACATCGGCACCGCAATCACCGTCACAATCATTGGGCTCGCGATTGTCGTGATCGCGCGCGCTTCGCGCATGCAGAGAAAACGGGAACGACTCGCCCACGCATAAGCATCCTATCCCCATCATGTCCGGTCGACGCAGTGTGGCACGGCACTCCGTGCCGTGAAGCTGCTGCTCATACAGTTTGCGTCACAATGGGCCAGAGGCCGTCTCAAGACTCGAAATCGTCCCGCTTCCGCTCCGCAAAGACACGCCCCGCGGAGGTCCAGTTGACGAGATCTCGACTGTGCCAAATGGAAATACCACGCCCCGTGCTGAAGATAAAATATCCGCCCCCATCGTCTGCTTGAATGATCGACGGGTCGGGCATGCCAAGCACACAGAACTGTCGCTTGTCCATCTGTTGCGCATGACTGACCGCGACCGCAACAAGAAACGTCAATGTCCCCAGCAGGGCCGCAGTTGTGCACGCATTTTGTGCGGACCGACGCGTGCGATTCCGCCATGCGCTGCCACGCACAAGAGTGGCGAATGTCGTGGTTCTTTGATCGTTGGTATCCACCATGGTTTCCTCGTCTTCAGACAACGGAGACAAACGTCGTGCTACTAACGGCCAGGACCTTGTTCTTTTGTGCAACTCCCAGCGACCAACGGGAGCGGGTCGGTGTTGTTCGAGCGGCAGCTCGGCATTGGCTGGCGACCCTGCCGCCCTGTGAATTGCCAGTCGAAGAGTCGCAACGTGGCTTCCAAAGCCAGCGCAAAACCGAATTTTACCACAAACACAGGGGAATTGGCAGGTTGGCAACAGCGGGGTAGCACTGTTACAGTTAACGGGATTGTGCGATTCGCGAGTGACGACATATTCGATTTCTTGAAAACTGGAGACCTTTGTAATGACGTTTGGTTTGAAATGGTGTGGTGGAATTCGTGGCGTCTTGTTCGCCGTACTACTGGCAAGTGTCGGTATTGTCACTCCGCAGGTTTGGGGGCAAGACGCGCAGGCGACCGACTCTGCCAAACCGGCGGCAGCGGCAACTCCGGCCACGCCGGCGGATCCATATGCCGTCCCTGACGGTGCCCCCGAGAAGCTCGTGCAACACATTCGCATAATGTGGCAACAACAGCGCAGTACCGGCAATGACGAAGTGCGGAGCAAGAGCAGTGCTTCAATGGTCGCTACGGCCGACAAGATCCTCGCTTCGAAACCTGCCCCGCAGATGGCAACGCAAGCTTTGCAAGGCAAGATTGTGTCATTGATCGATTTGGCGCGACAGACCAAGGACAAAGCGGCCAGTGCCAAAGTCCTGGCCAAAGTCGATGCCATTCCTGCAGAGCTCAAAAAGGCGGGGCTCGACAGTCTGGTGCGTGAAGCACAGCTGAGTATCTGCCAGTTTCGCTTGATGGGCATGGATACGGCAACGCCAGCGGAAGTGGACAAGCAGATCAGCGCGATCCGCGACTTCTTGGCCAGCGGCAAGCTGGAGCTGCAAGATTTTGGACTCGTCATGGCGTTGGCATCCGCGCTAGGAGAAAACGGTCACAGCGAAAAGGCCGGCGCGGTATGCAAGGAATTCGGCAAGTTGTTTGCGGAATCTGAGGATGAACGCCTTGCTACCTTGAGCGAACGACTCGAAGGCCTTGCTCGCCGTGTTACGCTTGTCGGCAACCCAATGCCGCTGGAAGGTGCCACACTCGATGGCGAGAAGCTTGACTGGAGCAAGTATAAGGGGAAGGTCGTACTGGTCGACTTCTGGGCTACCTGGTGCGGTCCATGTCTTGCTGAGATTCCAAATATCGAAGCGAACTACGAAGCGTATCATGACAAAGGTTTTGATGTCATCAGTATCAGCGTAGATCGTAACCGCGAGGACTTGGCGAAGTATCTCGAACAGCACACGCATCCGTGGACCGTACTGTGGGATGGGGCGGCCGAAAAGTCCGATGACCTGAAATCGATGGCCACCTACTACGGCGTGAACAGCATCCCTTCGCTCGCGCTCATTGGTCCTGACGGCAAGGTCGTCGCTTTGAATCCGCGTGGCGAACAGCTCGGTGAAGAACTGGCCAAACTCCTCGGTCCGCCGCCGGAAAAGAAGGCAACCACAGACGCCTCCAAGTCGGACGACAAGTGAACTGAGCGCGGCTTTGTCTCAAGACGCCTCGTTCTGCAATGGTCGGCACATTTCAGGTTTTGTTCACGGAAGAGAATAGTTAGATCTAGTCGTTCCATCGAATGCTGAGACGAACCCTTGGGGCGGGAAATGAATTGCGTGCCACAAAGCTCAATTCATGACCGCTAACGAGACTCGACCCGGCCGCCCCTTGAAAACGGGGCGGCCGTGGCATTTCTTGGGCGCAACGGCCAAACAGAATGCGCCGCTCACGACACGAGTGCGGCACTCTGGTCGTGGATCTTACGCACCGCCTCGACGATGTGCTGCACGTCGCGGCGCTTGGCCAACAGCAGCGTATTGAACAATCCAACGGTCGTCGTGCAAACTTGCCTGTTTCCTTTCAGTTCCTGGAAACTGTCCCGATAGGTCTTGAGTCGGTCGGCAGGGAAGAGCCGCTTGAAACCGCGTGAATTGATCGCTTCGTCCATAATCCCATCATAGTATTGTTCGTGATAGCCATCGCTGCACGGCACTCCTTCAGCGCGCAAGGCTTTCATAAACTGTCCTCTTGACAGGCCTTTGAACTCCTTGGCATCGTAACGAAACGCGTAGAGGTGCCAGACCGCGCGGCTGTTTTCGGGCAGCCGAGCTGGTTCGATGCCAGGAATCTTGCTTAGCTCGGTGGTCAGGAAGTCGGCATTGTCGCGTCGCACCTTAGTCTCTTTCACCAATTTGTCGAATTGCTGCGAGAGTATTACCGCTTGGTAGTGGTTCATGCGAAAGTTTGATCCGCGTGTGAACAACCCGCTCCCCTTGAGCGTGCCGTAGGCGCGGCCGCAGTTATGATAGCTTTGGCAACGGTCGGCGATCTCTTCGCTGTTACTGGTGATGGCACCACCATCACCGACAGGAATGTGTTTCGAGTTTTGAAAACTGAAAGCCGCCACATCGCCAAGCGTGCCGCACTTATGACCCTTATACTCTGCCAGCCACGCTTGACAGGCATCTTCGATAACCGCCAAACCATGTTTCTTCGCAATGGCATTGATCGGATCCATGTCGCACGGCATGCCGTAAATATGGACCGGCACAATCGCGCGTGTGCGTGGCGTAATACGACTCTCAATCGAAGCCGGATCCATCGTCAGTGTCGCCGGGTCGGTATCGGCAAATACCGGCAGCGCTTTATGCGCCAGAATCGTGTTATAAGTGGCGATGAACGTGTAGGGAGACGTGATCACTTCGTCGCCAGCGTCCACGCCCATGACGTGTAAACTGGTGATCAACGAAGTCGTCCCACTGGCCATGGCGACGCAGCGTTTCGCGCCCAGCAGTTGCGCATAGCCGGCTTCAAACTCGGCGACCTGGCCACCACCGCCGGAACAGCACCAACGCCCGCTACGCAACACCTTCAATACGGCCGGTTCCCACGATTCACGCCACTCCGGCCATTTCGGCCACCCTCCCTGGTGCACTGGCGTTCCGCCCAGCAAAGCCGGTTGGTCAGGTTGACCGGCGAATCCCCAAGGTGCGTGGCCCGCCCCCAGCCAAGCCAAAGCGGCCGACCCTGCCGCTGCCGCGCGTACAAATCCACGTCGAGTGAGGTTCTTCGTCATGGTGTTGCTCCTTTGAGGTCCTTTTTTTCGTGCAGTGCCACTGAAAACTGGCAGTATGATTTTGAAACAATTCTTCGTGTCGTTCCCGTTGCCAAGAAAGCGTTGAGTCCATCGTTGCCCTGGAAACTCATGCTACGTTCAGGATACCCGACAATCCGAGCCGTTTCAGCAGGGGGCACAGATTTCGCCCGTCATACTGCGGCTGTTAACCGCGGTGCAATGCGTTGTGCTACGTCTTAGACTGGCTGACCCGAATAGGCGTCCAAAGTCTCAAGTTACTTGTCCAGCGTAACCCTGGCCCATTGCGACTATCTCTTGAACCCCGCCCAGACTGCTAATAAGTCGGCTGCTAATAAGTCGGCCTGCGCTGGTGGAGTTGTTGATCCCGTCTTTGTTCTGCGCGTAGAGGGCCGATGAGGTGCCGCGCGCAAGCAGCTAGCAGCCGAGGGCAGCAATGCCACAGGCAAGAAGCGCATGGACCGTTCTGTTCTTTTTTGCCCATCATTTTCTTTGCCCTCCAAGGAGCACCACCAGACGCGTCGTCCATGAGCGCCACGGGAGAGAAGGGCAAAGAAGATGACGGGCAAAAAACAGCACTCGGTGGAACGTCTTCCGATCAGGTGGCCGTTTGCCATGCTTCGAGCTAATCGCGCGAAAACTCGGGCCGAAAAGCGTCACGTCCGCGATGAACCGTTACCGGCTGTTGAACAGCCGGCGCCCCCTCGTGCCCAATCGACAGAGGGTATTCTGCAACAGCGGTTCGCCCAGGGAGGCCGACTCTCTG
>JAJRVM010000117.1 GCA_024277285.1 Planctomycetota bacterium | reverse complement strand
CGGAAACGGGGTCAAAACGTCAAACCGCAGGGCGAATCACTCGCCGCCTTCCGTGCTGCTCGAGTCCTCGGCACCTTCTGCGTCTGTGTTACCTTTTGCCTCCGGGGCATCGCTTGCCGGTTCGGCGGGCGCGTCGGTGGCTGCAGGAGTCGCTTCTTCCGCGCTCGCCTCGGCAGGAGTCGCTTCTTCCGCCTTTTTCGGGCGGGCCACGACCATCGGCGGAGGCGCGGTCGGCTTGTTGGCCTTCAGCTGCTCCAATGCCGTCTTCTGCTGTTCCAGATGTGTCCCGTCGGTGCCGTATTTTTTGATCAACACCTTGACCTTGTCGCTCGGTTGAGCGCCGACACCCAGCCAATAGTCAATCCGTTCGCCCTTTAACACAGCGCGGGCGTCGACGTTTCTGACCATCGGATCGTAGTAACCAAGTTCTTCAATCGCCTTGCCGTCACGCGGCGAACGCGAGTCCATAGCGCAGATCCGATAGAACGGGCGATGTCGCCGTCCCAACTTCTTCATCCGAATACGAACTGCCACGCAATTCTCCTTGTCAAACAAATTCACACGATTCTGTCTTTGAGATTATTCCTTGAGTCGTTGGCCGAGCTACTGCTGCATGCCGCACGGCTACTCGCCGCCGTCCGAGTCGCGACCTTTGCCGCGTTGTCGGCGTCGTTTTTCCTTTTCACGTTGCTTCTTCAACTTCGCTCGTTCTCTTGGCGAGAGCCGTCGACCGGTCCCCTTCTTGGTGCGCGGGCCTTTGGCACCGGGGTCGAGCAAGCCGCCATCCTGCAGCTGACGCAACGCTTCCATCCGCCCTCCAGCGCCCTTGCCCGCCATGGTCTGCATCAGCGGGGCCAACATTTCAAACTGCTTCACCAGTTGATTGACTTCTTGGGGCGGTACGCCCGCACCCATTGCAATCCGCTGCCGACGACTTGGATCAATCAGCTTGGGGTTGCGCCGTTCGGCTAGCGTCATCGAGTTGATGATCCCGGTTGCCTGCTTGATCCCGCCTTCCGTATCCTCGCTGTCCAACATCTTCTTGGCTTCGCCCATGCCCGGCATCAGGCCGACCATTTTTTGCAACAAGCCGGGCTTGGCCATCTTCTCCAACTGACCCTTGAAGTCATCCAACGTGAAATCGCCCTCGAGCATCTTGCGCTCGAGTTCCTGCTGCTCTTTCTCGTCGATCACACGTCGGGCTTCGGTGAACAGCTGACGCATGTCGCCCATGCCGAGGATACGGCTGGCCATTCCATCCGCATGGAATGGCTCTAAGGCGTCCATGTGCTCGCCTGTTCCAACGAACTTGATCGGCACTCCGGTGACGTGCTTGACCGACAACAAAGCGCCACCACGCGCGTCGCCGTCCAGCTTCGTCATGATCACGCCGTCAAGTTCCAACGCGTCGTTGAACGCTTTGGCACTATTGACCGCGTCTTGACCCGTCATGCCGTCAACGACCAAGTAAACCTGGTCGGGATGGACGCGGTTGTCGATCCGAGTCAACTGGTCCATCAGCTCCTGGTCAATGGCTAACCGGCCAGCCGTGTCCAGAATGACCACTCGAATCTCGTCCCGCTTGGCCTGCTTCACCGCCGCTTGGCATAATTTGACGGGATCGCTCGCCGTCTTGTCCGAATAGACCGGTACGCCTAATTGCTCGCCGATCACATGCAATTGATCGATCGCTGCCGGACGCTGCAGGTCGGCCGCCACCAGCATCGGCTTGGTGTTGCTCTCAAGCAGTAATTGAGTCAGCTTGCCGCAGGTTGTCGTTTTGCCCGACCCCTGCAGGCCACACAACATGATGACCGTTACGTCACCCCGCAAATGGAGCGAAGGATCGACCGGGCCAAGTAGCTGGATCAGCTCCTCGTAGACAATCCCGACGACTTGCTCGGTCGGATCGAGCGAAAGCATGACGCGTTGGCCAAGCGAACGCTCGGTCACACGCGACATAAAGTCTTGGACGACCGAATAGCTGACGTCGGCTTCAAGCAGCGACTCCTCAACCTTCTTGAGTCCGTCGCGCATGTTCGCCTCGGTAAGCTTGCCCTTACCACGCAGCGATTTTAGAGCGCTTTGTAGGCCTTCTTGGAGGGATTCGAACATGGCTGTAAGCTTGGGGATATCCCCAGTTCGCGGTATATGGAACTCGCCAGTCTATCACCGGCAGAATTAACGCTGCCCCCAGACAGGGGGCCAGTATGTGGCAGCTCGTATGGAGAAACTCGCATTCTAGCGAATGGACCCACGTCTTGTAAATGTGCGGTGGCGTGCAATTTACGGATGAATTGCACATAAACTGGGGCATGTGTCAAAAAACAGTAGTGACCTAACGGAACCCGGGCCGAATAATCGAATCGAGTGCCATGGGGTCGATCTGTTGTGCCAGGTTTGACAATCAACGGGATGGGTACTACATTTGCGCCACTGCGGGCCAATCAGTGATCGGATGGCGTGTTGTGGAATCGCGAGATCGCGACATGTGATGGCTGCACCAGCGTGCGATGCTCGCGACGGCTACGGCGTGTATTGATGTGCACGATGCCACGCCGACCAGGCACAATACACGGTCAAACAGTACGGTCCAGACTATGGCTTGGCAGCCTTAGGGATCTTGAAGGGGGACTTCCGGTGTTTCGCACGCTTGTCTTTTCGATTGTATTGGCGACCGTTTTCACTCCGACGGCGAGTGCTCAGCAGTGGGCACGCAAAATGTTCCTGAAGTGCAATGACAAGATGAGCCACGATTTTGGCGTCGTTGCGAAGGGAGCCAAAGCGGTCTACGACTTCGAGTTCCAGAATATATTTGAGGAAGAAGTGCACATTGCCGGCGTGCGCAGCAGTTGTGGTTGCACCGAACCGCATCTCACCAAGCGAACGCTCAAGACGTTTGAAAAGGGTGCCGTGCGCGCGGTGTTCAACACGAAGTCGTTCATTGGCAGTCGCAGTGCCACATTGACGGTTATGATCGATCGGCCCTTCTACGCTGAGGTGCAGTTGTCGGTGCGTGGGTACATTCGCGCGGACGTACTGTTCACTCCGGGCAGCGTCTCGTTTGGGGATGTCTCGTTTGGTCAGCCGGCCGAGCGCAGCGTGCGGATCAGTTACTCGGGCCGTTCCAGTTGGAAGATCGTCGATGTGCGCAGCGCGAATCCTCATTTCGAGGTCGAGTTGAAAGATCGTCAGAGCAGTTTTGGTCGTGTGACCTACACGATGACCGTACGGATCAAAGGTGACGCGCCGGTTGGATACCTCCAGGACCAGCTTTCCATCGTCACGAACGAATCGTATAATGGTTCGCTCGAATTGCCAGTGGATGGACGCGTGAAGTCGCCCCTGACGGTTAGCCCGTCGTCGCTATTCCTCGGCATCCTGAAGCCGGGAGATGTGGCGAAGAAACGTCTGTTCGTCGTCGGGAGCAAGCCGTTCAAAATCACCGGAGTGGAATGTCCGGGCGATTGTTTCCAATTCACGGTTCCCGAAGGCTCGAAGAAACAGCATTTTCTCCCCTTGGCCTTCACGGCGCCCGCGAAACCGGGCAAAGTGTCCCATACCATCGTCATCAAAACGGATATGGGCGCGACCGCGACTTGTGTCGCTTCGGCGACCGTCAGTCCGCCAGCCGACGAGCCAGCGGAAGCCAACCTGAGTCAAGGTGGCAGCAGCCAGTAGGTTCGCTCTTGTGAAGCGGGCCACGCCAGCCAAGGCTTAGCGAGTTTGGGTTGCCGTCTCCCGGTACGAGCCATGTTCCTGTACTTGGCGGTAGGGACAGTGGCTGTGTAGGGTCAGGCATCAAACACCGTCGGTGCGTGTCATTTTTTCGCGGTTGGCAGACGCGTTTTCTCGTTGTCGAGTTGACCGGTTTTCTGGCCAAACGGCGCGCGGACGATCGCATTGAGAAAAGCGCGTCGTACGGCATCATGGCCGCGGTCATTCGGGTCTTCGATATTGCCGTAGTACCAATAGGTGGGATCGCGGCGGCAATAGCTCTCGCGCCAAAACTGGCGGCAATGGAGGCCATGGCCGAGAAACGTCTTGTAGAGCGGAACCACGTGCACTTCCGAGCGGTCTTCGGCTGCGAGGTGGATAATGAGGTTATACTGGCGGTGTATTTTCAGCGCGTCGGGCCACGCCGGCAAATACGCGCTCGGCGCATCACCAACTCCGTCAGTCGGATCGTAGATATCGCCGATGAAAATCTGGCAGCCACCCGGGAACCGCTCGATAAGCAGGTCGAGCATCTCGTTCAGACGTCGTTCGTAGGACGCAACCCAAGGTTGCGCCTGGTCGAAAGTGGCGCCGTACATCGCTCCCTCGCGAGGCGGACGCGTGCCGTACCAATGGATTAAATCGTTTCCGCCGGTCGTCAGGATGACGATCCCCAGCGTGTCGTCGGGAAACGTCGGCAGGTGTTCCTTCAATGCGTCGAGATGATCGAGGGAATTGGAGCCGGATACGGCTGTGTTATCAAACGTTAGGTTCGGGAATACTGCGCTGAGGCAAACCCCCTTCATGGCGGGGAATTCATCGTCAGGGCAAGTGATCAACCTGTCGAAGAATCGATGGTCGTTCCTCTTGGCCCCCAACCCGGCTGTTATGCTGTCCCCCGCTCCAAAGACATGCACCTTTCGGTCGCTCCAAATGTTGGCAAACGCACTTCGCTCGACCTCCGGTCCGGCTGGGCCGGTGCCAACGGGGAATTTGAGCCAGAATTCCCGGTAGGCCAGTCCGGCACCGATCGTCAGCACCGCCAGCGTCAACAAGACTTTCCAACGCGTCCGCACGCCGCGGCGTGAATTGCCTTCGGTTGCCGGTTTCTCAGCGCGAGTGATACTGCCTTGTTCCGTGGCATGTCGGGCGTCACGATTCACCGTGTCGTCTCCTCAGCAAGGTCCTCGTGGGGTTGCGCGCCAACTACCGAAGCAGCACGGGGAATCCGCCCATGACGACGATTGGCTCGTTGCCTTCATATCCCAATAGATTACGTTTGGGTTGGTCGACGATCGCGCCGAGCATTAGGATGCGATCCCCGGGGGCGAACGTGTTCCGTGGGTCGACGCGGCTGACCACTGTCAACACACGTTTCTTCCGCGCTGCCAGCTCAAGTTCTGTTTCATAGAGTGTCCCTGCCGTCTTGATCCGTTTGACCGTACCGAAAATGAAGATGCCATGGTGCGGTCGCGTTGACTGTTCGAGCCACGCCGCGGCTTGATTGCCGATCATCGCCAGTTTCTTGGGTTCTTTCACGAACGTTCCCAGCATGTCGCTCAACGCACTCACCAATTCGCCCGTTTCAGGATCGTTTGGTGGCGGGTAGGTTACCGATTCGCTCAACCGTGCGAACGCATAATAGAACTGTTCGTTCAGTTGTTTTCGATGCGTCTCGCTCTGGTCCTCATTGGTGTCCCAGGCGACACTCGCTTGCACCGCAGCCTCTAAGGCTGCATGTATTTCTTCCGCACTGTACTGCGGTGCGCCGCGCACACCGCGCACCACGACGGTGGTCGGGGCGTCTGTGGCGGGGGCTGCAGGCTGGTCGGCTGAATGTGCGTCGCCTGTTGCTGCCTTGTCGTTTGGTGTGACGGCTTGCTTGGACTGTTTCGGCCTTTTGGGTCTCTTCGGAGCTGTGTTCGGCGCCACCTTGTCTACAGCGGGCTTGGCGGACGTCTTCGGCGTCGCGTGGCCGGAGCCGGGTTGCGGCATTGCCGACCCGCTGGTCGCGCGCGATCGCGCGCGACGGTGCTTCAACGGCGAGGTGTCTTGCGATTGCGTGCCGATCGACGAGGATTCCTCGACAACGCCCGTTGTCGGATCGCTAAACTGCGCGGGCACCACCCACGGCACAACGCGGCTGACTGCGGGACCAAGATGAAACGGATCTCGCTTCCAGCTGACAGGAACCAACCACCAGAGGATGATTTGTGCCAGTGGAATCGCCAGCAAAGCGCCTCCGACGATCTTCACCAGCTCGATCGTTGGGTTCTTCTGCTGCCGTGGCACGCGACGCGGCGATCCTTGAGCTGATCCGCCACCCTCTTCGTCGGCCGAACCGGGCGTAAAATCAAACGCGGGCACCGAATCACTTGCCACGTCCGTCGTCGTGCCCGATACCACCAGCGGCCCCAGCACGTTGCTCGACGAAGCCTCCAAGTCGGTACTCGATTCCGAACCGTCGTGTGCGTCGATGCCCGAGCCGATGCTCAAAGCGACACCCGAGTCGATACCCGAACCTCGGTCCAAGACGATAAGCGTGGGGGGTAATTGACGCAGAAATGCCTCGAGAGTGAACTCTTCGTTGCAAAGCGGGCAGCGCACGACGCAGTCGGCCGTTGCATCGACTGGCACGGTCACACTTTCCTGGCACGAAGGACACGACGCCACGGTCATAGTAGTCTCCGATTACCCGAACTTATGGGTTTTGTTTCGCTCCATCGGAGCGCACCACCCCTCGTTCCGCTCGATCACCTGGGCGGTTCGCAAGGCCGGCACGCGGCTCCGTCGGCTGCCGTGAGGTCCTCATACCCCAAAATGACGGCAATGTAACTGTCAAAGATAGTGTACCAAGGGCGGGCCATGTGTGCCTAGAGAAGCTGCCGAGCCGGCGATTTGGCCCAACTGGGCGGCTAAACTTGCTGATCTTTGGTGGTCGGGGTTATCTCGTTTTGTTCCGCGAGCGAGTGGTCGATGCGGCCAAATTTCTTCTCACCACGATCACTGGGAACGCGCTAACGGATTCCATAAAGGCGATTAAGTTTATCATGCAAGTGTTGCATCAACGGGCCGTGATCCAGCGGGCGGCCTGTCACACGCTGCACCAACTGATCGGCCGAAAAACACTGGCCGTGGGTATGAATACGTTTGCGCAACCAGTCGAGCAATGTGGCAAAATTTCCTTGCCTAAAGTCTTGGTCGAGTGTGCCGGTGTCCTGCCTGGCCTGCTGGAAGAATTGCGCAGCGTAGAGGTTCCCCAACGCATACGAGTCGAAAGCCCTATCCAGAAGAGCAACCGGTGAATGGTTACGGTGGAGTAGGCTAAATACGCGGCGGGGCGGCGTCTATGCTTTGTTTTACGCTGCGGAGCGGCGTACCCCAGTGCGTCACTGGAGGCCGAGGCTCTTTTCGATCTCGCGCGATTTCGCGTTGAAGAAGAAAGAGTCTTTGGTCTCGGAGGAAGAGGACGTTGGCGATCGCCCCCAACGCGAATCGGCTCCTATGGGGCGGAGATTGCTCGAAACCGGATGCTTGTCGGCCCCGGTCAATTTCGCACACCCAGCGGGCAGCAGGGTTGCGGCCAGTAGGATCGCAGCAAGACAGTCTGATTTGCCAAGTTTCATGGTAGGGTCACATGTGACATACTGTTGGGGGTTGGGAACCATGCCCAGAGAAACGGCGCGGATGGTCCCAGAAACGGACACCCGCGTCCAGAGCGAATTGCCAGAAAAGTGAGAATGCCACGTGGTTGACTGCCTCGTTATTGCGCCGCATCCGGATGATGCTGAATTGGGTGCTGCCGGCTGGATCCTGCAGCTGAAATCGGAGGGGCGCCGTGTCGGCGTGTTGGATCTAACCGACGGCGAGCCAACGCCACATGGTTCCAAGGCACTCCGAGCTCAGGAAACGGCGGCCGCGACCTGCCTGCTCGGACTGGATTGGCGCGAGAATCTGGGGCTGCCCAACCGCAGCCTGCAGGGGACTCTGCAAGCGCGTGAACAAGTGGCTGCGGTAATGCGGCAACTTAAGCCGAAATGGTTGCTTGCGCCCTACTGGGTCGATGCGCACCCTGACCATGTCGCCGCTACCGAATTGATCGAAGCGGCACGCTTCTGGGCCAAACTCTCCAATACCGATATGCCGGGTCAGCCGCATCACCCGGAACGAGTCTACTATTATTACTGCGTTCACCTCCGTCTGGCACTGCAACCGGCATTTGTTCTCGATATCAGTCCCCATTGGCAGAAGAAACAGGCGGCAATCGCCTGCTATGAGAGCCAATTCGTGACCGGACGTCCGACACAGAGCCCGACGATGCTCGAACAATTTGAATTGGACGCCGCCTATTGGGGCAAGCAGATCGGCACGCGCTACGGCGAACCGTATGCCAGTCGCGAACCGATCGGACTCAAGGGGCTCGGTACCCTTTGCTAGCGCCACGACCGTTGCAGAAAGATCGTGGGCAGAAGTCGCGTTCGGCGACGCGGTGTCCGAACCATTGCAGATCAGCAAGTTTCTAGCAGTTCGCGCCACACGTGTCCCGTTTGCTTGAAGATAATCAATCTTTCCGGTTAGGAAAGATGAAGAAGCTTACGCGACTGTGCCGATAAATCCTGCACCGACCATGCGAAGGGCCATGTCGTGCCGCGCCGATCGCGCGCCGGCGGGCCTGCAGGTAGAGGGGGGGATTACCACTACCACTTGGCACTCACGTTGGCGCTCAGCTTCATGATGCTTGCACGGACCGCCCGACCTTTGAACTGCTCGCTCCTAGCAGGCTTGCTCTGCGTGGGGCTGTTGAGTGGCGGCTGCGCGGCGATACCGACCGTGAAGCACCAACCGCAGTACCACAACCCTTTTCCGCAACTGCATCGCGTCGCCATCTTACCCTTCTTCAACCTGTCGTCTGATCCGACGGTGAACCAAGACGAAGTGGCTGAGGCCTATTTCAACGAACTACAGAAGGTACCGGGCTTCGAGGTCATGCCACCGGGGGTGGCAAAGCAGTGGTTGATCGCCAACCGAATTCAGATCGATGGCTCGACCGATTTCCAGATGTTGGCGCGCGAGCTCGGTGTCGACGTACTGATTCGCGGTGCCGTAACCGAGTATTCGCCCTACTATCCGCCGCGTATTGGGTTAGCGGTCGATTGGTTTGCGGCGAATCCTTCGTTTCACCCGATCCCGCCCGGCTATGGGCTGCCATGGGGTACTCCGGACGAAGAGTACATTCCGGATTCGTTGGTGCAAGCGGCTGAATTCGCGCTTGCGCGCGAGCAACTCGAGACGCAGACCCCGGAGATTCCCGATTTGGCAACAAGCAGCCGCGATGGGCCGGCGGCCACCGACTCGCAAACCGAGGCACGTACGCCCAGCGGCGTGGTGCGGGTTAGCGCAGCGCAGGTGGCGGACGAATCGTCGCAGGGGGATGACATACCGCAGGTGGGTGAGTTGCCGGCTGACGCGGAGGAGCTACCCGACGGACAGCTACCCGAGTTGCCGGCCGATTGGCCCGATCCACGTGGATTTATTCCCCGGCCGCCAGCTTCCCAAAGGCCACCTTATCGGCCGCAATTCGAGCCGATTATTTCTCACACTCGCATTTACCACGGGGATGACGACCAACTTACGGCGCGACTCGAAGATTATTGTTTCTTTCGCGATGACGCCCGAATTGGTGGTTGGCAGAGCTATCTCCTACGCAGCAACGACTTTATCCGGTTTTGCTGTTATCTCCATATTACCGAAACGCTTGCGGCCCGTGGCGGTAGTGGCAAAACCCGAGTGGTGTGGCGGTGGCCAATCGGCCGATATGACGTAGGGACCGGAAGAAGATAGTTATTCCGGTCTCGCCCAATTCAACGAATATAAGCGATCGCTCAGAGGAGACCACTCGAAGTGACCAAGGACATAAACGTCTTAGCACTAGTGAAGGGCAAGGAGCGATATATCTTCTTGTACGATGACGACAACCGCGCCGAGACATTGCGGACGTTGGGACGCTATGCTTCGAATCAGGAACTGAGTTTTACCTGGTACGATGCTGCCGTGTTAAGTCAGAAGATACGTCAAACGAGTCAGCAGGCGAAAGAACGCAAGGAGCCGGTGCGCGCTCGGCGGTTTGAATTGCCCCATTCTACTGACAACCTCCGCAGCGAAGAGCAAACCTAGAACCGGTCATGCGAACTGCCACGACGCGATTTTTGCGATACTTGCAAGTGGAGCGCAACGCGTCCGATATGACGATCAAGTCGTATCGTGAGGACCTGACCGCGTTGCTCGAATTCCTGGCAGACGAAACGGAGCAGGTTCCGAGGCCGAGTGAGATTACGCCGCTCGATTTGCGGCAGTATGTGTCGGCCTTGCATGAAGCTGGCTACGCGAAATCGTCAGTCGCGCGCCATTTGGCTACGCTGCGCAGCTTTTTTCGTTTTGCCCAACGTGAGGGGCTCGCCGACCAAAACCCGGCCAAGCCGTTGCGCAATCCTCGGCCCGATCGCAAGCTGCCTCATTTCTTGAATACGGACGAGATCGCCCGGTTGCTCGACGCCCCCTCGGCGGACGAGCCGCTTGGACTGCGTGATCGGGCCATGCTCGAGACGATGTACTCGGCCGGCTTGCGGGTGAGTGAATTGGTGGCGATCAATGACGAGGATTTGGACCTCGAGTCGGGGCTGGTTCGTGTGCGTGGCAAGGGACGTCGCGAACGCTTAGCCCCTCTGGGCAGTTACGCGCTCAAGGCGATCGATCGATGGCGTGGCGTGCGGCGTTCGGCGCGCCGCGATGAAGTGCCCCGTCCGACGTTTCTGAACCGCTTTGGCAATCGCCTCACGACACGCAGCGTCGCACGGATGCTCGACAAATACCTCAAGCAAACCGCGCTTGATTCTCGCACGTCGCCCCATACGCTCCGGCACAGCTTCGCGACTCACCTGCTCGATCGCGGTGCCGACATCCGCAGCGTACAGGAATTGCTCGGCCATAAGAGCTTGGTGACCACGCAGATCTACACGCACGTAAGCACGGCCAGTTTGCGAAAAGCCTACGAGAAAGCTCATCCACGCGCCAAAGCATCTGGCTGACGGCCTCGCCAGAGGAGCGGGGCCGTTCTTGATTTCAGGCATGTGCATCCGCAACGGCGAGCAGCGCCACCGGGTCTTCTCAGACGAGACCTTTTTTGATTGCCCAGACGGCGGCTTGAGTCCGGTCGGAAGCGTCGATCTTACGCAGTATATTCTGCACATGCTCCTTGACGGTCTCGATGCTGATGCCGAGCGAACGGCCGATTTCTCGGTTGCTTAGTCCCAACGCCACATGGCGCAGCACTTGCAGTTCGCGGTTGGTCAACGGGATCTCATTACGGTCCATCCGATCGCGACGCCGTCCCATCGTCTCTTTGATGCGGCGCAGGATGCTGTCTTCCGATGGCGACTCGCCAGCGGCAGCGCGGGTAATTGCGCCAATCAATTCGTCGCGCCCGGAATCTTTCAGGACGTAGTCGGCCGCACCGAGTGCCACGCTGCGTGCAACATAGGTGGGGTTATCATACGTCGACAGCATGACGATTCGCACGTCGGGGTTGGCCTGCCGTATTTTCTCCAACGCTGACAGGCCGTCTCCCTCGGGCATGCGGATATCCATAAGCACGACGTCGGGAGCGTGCTTCGCCGTTTGTTCGACAGCTTGCTCACCGTTTTCTGCTTCAGCAACAATGGTGATATCCGACCCTTCCAGCAACCGCGCAAGACCTGTCCGTACTACTTCATGATCGTCCGCAACGAGCACTTTGATGCTCATACAACACTCCTTACATCCAACAAAAAACAGAACGTGAACTCGAGATGTCTGCAGGAGCCCCAAAAAGATTTATTCGATGGAGCAACTTGCTCAAGCGTCGATCAGCCAGGAAAGACGTTTGTCGGCGGACGAGCTTGCGAGCAACCCGTCACGCCAAAACCAAAAAGGTACAAGAAAGAGAGAGCGCAAGCAACTAACTATTCTTTTAGTCTACATGGCTTGCGCATGCTGACTAGGCCCTGCCGGTCTCAATCGCGTGGAATTGCCGTATTGCCCGCGGCAACGCGCGCTTGCGCGCGACGTGACACTGCTCGCGATTCATTGCGATGCTTCCGAAAGGGGGGTGGAGTTATGTGGGATAAGTTCGCCAAGCACCACACCAACGTGCTACTTGGCGTGGCACACTCAGGTCGATTCGTTCTGAAATATTGGGGAATCGCTGGTAATCCGGCGCTCAGCGGTACAACTCCAAATTTGTGTCGCCAAAAGCGAACAGCGCGTTTTTTGAGCTACGTTTGAGTGAGAAAACGCAACGCGGGGTCGTCCGGTCGGGCGGGGCCGAGCCGGCGAATGTGCTGGCCATGTGCCGCGTGGCCTCGAGCAGCAGAATGTACCGGTCCCCGAGAGCACCTGCCCCATTGGCTGTCCAGGATTGCGGTAGATGAAAGCGTTTGGGTCGTTGTGATGATGCGTGCCAGGCACTTCGATCTGCCGGCAGGCCCCTGTCACATGTCGTTCCGCGAGAGATCGTTGATCGTTCCGTAAGAGCTCCGCAAAAGGTTTCGCACGATGACGCCAGAAAACGGTTCCCTTCTATTGGTCGACGACGACCGCAGCCTGCTCGATTCCATGGCCGGTTGGTTGCGCATGCAAGGATACGAAGTTGCCGAAGCGTCTGGTTACCACGAGGCGGTCGAGCAATTGAAGGCGGCTCTTCCCGATTTGCTCTTGGCCGACGTTCGCTTGCAAGACGGTGACGGGTTCGATCTGTTGGCACACAGCCGCAAGAAATACCCCGAGCTTCCGGTCATCTTGTTGACGGGCTACGGGACCATTGAAACGGGCGTCGAAGCAATCCGCGCGGGAGCTTTCGACCTGCTGACCAAGCCGCTGATCGACCAGGAGTTGGAGTTGGCCATCAATCGAGCGCTGTCCCAACGCAAGGTTGTCGAGGAAAACCAGCAGCTCCGCGAACAACTTGACATGCGTTACGGTATGGACAACATCATTGGCCATGACCGCCGTATGCAGCGAGTTTTTGATATGATCGACAGCGTGGCGGACACCAAAGCCACGATCCTGGTCTCAGGCGAGAGCGGGACGGGCAAGTCATTAATCGCACGTGCGATTCATCGTCGTAGTGGACGTCGCGATGGACCGTTTGTGGAGGTGGCTTGTGGAGCGTTGCCCGAAGCACTGCTCGAAAGCGAGTTGTTCGGGCACGTCGCCGGTGCCTTCACCGGTGCGTCAACCGACAAGATCGGCAAGTTCCAGCAAGCGCATGGGGGAACCCTGTTTCTGGACGAAATCGGTACTGCCACGCCCGGGATGCAAGTTAAATTGCTTCGCGTCCTGCAAGAGTTCACGTTTGAACAGGTGGGAGGCAACAAGACGTTTCACGTGGACACACGCGTCGTGTTGGCAACCAATGAGAACCTGGCTCAAGCAGTGGCGGAAGGGCGGTTTCGGCAGGACCTCTATTACCGTGTCAACGTGATCAATATCGAGCTGCCCTCGCTGCGCGAGCGCATCGCCGATATCAACTTGTTGGCTCAGCACTTCCTGCGGGAAGTACGTGAGGATGCGAACAAGCCGGTGAGTGGATTCAGTGATGAAGCGCTCGCCGCCCTGCAACACTATCACTGGCCCGGTAATGTACGTGAATTGCAAAATGTAGTCGAACGTGCCGTGTTGTTGGGAAAGGGACCGATCGTCACCGTCGAAGACCTTCCGGACGAGGTTGCCGCCGGTGCGACGCTCCGGCCAATTCCCGAGACCGGCCAGACTCTTAAGGAAGCGCTGGCTGGCCCCGAACGGCAGATTATTCTCGGCGTGTTGAAGGCCCATAACTGGAACCGCAACCTGACCGCCGAAACGCTGGGTATCAATCGCACCACGCTCTATAAGAAAATGAAACGACTCGGGCTGGAATCGCAGGCCACGCATATGTAGTTGTGGCTTGCTGCCACGGTCTTGCACGAAAACGCGCGCTGGTGCGAATGTTGGTTCGGCGGCGGTCATGCGTTCGATTCACGCGCAAGCCGATCCATTGCCCAGTTTGAAAGGCGCGCGGCCCATCCTGAAGCAAACCGCGTCTCGATTCGGTCTCAGCACAGCGGCGATTAATGGAAAGATGTTCGTTTCTCCCAACGAGAACAATGGGAGAGGGCTTGTAGCTGACCAGTCGTGCTCTCCAGTCGTGCTCTCCAGTCGTGCTCTCCGGGGGAGGGCAAGTCCGACGAAGGGCTTTTTTTCTCTGGTGCCTACGAGGGCGGTCATCGGCGGTACCCCTCCTGCGTGCTGTTCATGGCCACATCTCCGTGAACGGTTATCCGGCTATCTATGTTCCCGGCTCTCAGCGTTCGGGATCGACCCCCGCCCCCAACGCTCGCCGTACCGCTTGCCAGACGTTACCGAGCGGCATAAAATCGCATCCTGAGAGTTCCGGGACGCACTGCATGTTTGCCGTACAGGTGCCGTGTGTCGGGGACGGGCAGGGGGAGACGGTGATCACCTTCTGGATCGCCCTGGTGGGTCGCGTCCGACTTGATCGGGTATCCACTGCCGCACGTTCTAATAACCGCGTTGCGAACCAGTGAACGTGTTTCGGAATTTGCGAAGGAGCGGCTCGGAGCCGAAGATCACTTGGCCAAAGATCACTTGGGTTCTGCTCCACAATCGAGGTTGAAATCGAACCGATTGTGCGTTGGGAACCATTTTCAAAACACGTTCTGAGGGTGCTATCGATGAAGATCCACGAATTCCAAGCCAAGCAGTTGCTTCGCGACGCCGGCGTTGCGGTCCTGCCGGGCATCGTTGCACGTTCGGCGGACGAAGCGGCGCAAGCCTACTCGCAGCTGGACAGCCCTGTGGCGGTGGTCAAAGCGCAGATCCACGCGGGCGGCCGCGGCAAAGGGACGGTCTTGGACGATCCCGAGCAACATGGCGTCCAATTGGTGCACAGTGCGGAGGAAGCGGCGACGGTGGCACGACGCCTGATTGGTAAGAAACTGGTCACCATTCAGACGGGGCCGGCCGGTCAGACCGTGCGGCAAGTGTTGGTTGAGCAAGGTTGCGATATCGCGCGCGAACTCTATCTCGGCATCGTATTGGATCGTGCCGCCGCTCGGCCCGTGCTGATGATGTCGACCGAAGGGGGGGTCGAGATTGAAAAAGTGGCGGCGGAAACTCCCGAGCTGATTCTCAAGGAGCATTTCGATCCGGCCCGTGGTCTGCAGAGTTTTCAGGTACGCAAGTTGTGCGCAAAACTTGGTCTGACCGGACCGACCGTGCGTGCCGCCGACGCGTTCATGAAAGCACTCTGCCGCGTCTTTGTTGGCTCCGATTGTAGCTTGACGGAGATCAACCCGCTGGTCGTAACGGGTGACGGCGCCCTCGTCGCGCTCGATGCGAAGATGACGTTTGACGATAACGCACTCTTTCGACACGCGGCGATCGCCGAACTGCGCGACCTGTCCGAAGAGGATCCGGCTGAAGTGCGCGCCGCCAAAGCGGGACTCAGTTATGTAAACCTGGACGGCAATATTGGCTGCTTGGTCAATGGTGCCGGACTGGCGATGAGCACGATGGATCTGATTAAACTACATGGCGGTGAACCGGCTAATTTCCTTGACGTCGGTGGTGGTGCCGATACGCAACAGGTGACCGAGGCGTTTAGGATCCTTTTGGATGACCCGACGGTTAAGGCGGTCTTGGTAAATATCTTTGGAGGTATCGCACGTTGCACGACTATCGCCAATGCGCTGGTTGAAGCATCGCAACAGGTTGGTTTCAAGGTGCCGTTGGTGGTGCGATTGGAAGGAACCGAAGTGGAACAAGGACGCAAGATCTTGGCGGCGAGCGGATTGGATATTATTGCTGCTGAAAGCTTGACTGACGCGGCCAAGAAAGTCGTTGCTGCCGCGACGCATGCGTGAAGCCGAATAGCTCGAACGCGGTTGTGAACCTAGCTGGTTGCAGGCCGCTTGATTCAGAAGGGGATGGTTCTTCGATGAGTATCTTGGTCAACAAAGAAACACGTGTGATCTGCCAGGGGATTACCGGTGCGGCAGGGACGTTCCATACGCAAGGTTGTCTCGCCTACGGCACGAAAATGGTTGGCGGGGTCACGCCCGGTAAGGGCGGCCAAACGGTTGAGGGGCTGCCCGTGTTCGATTCGGTCGAGCAGGCGGTCGCCGAAACCGGCGCGAATGCCAGCATGATCTTTGTGCCGGCTCCGTTCACGGCCGATGCGATCCTCGAAGCGATCGATGCGGGAATTCCCGTTATCGCGGCGATCACCGAAGGGGTCCCGACGATCGATATGGTGGCCGTTTACGAAACCGTGCTACGCAGCGCGTCGACGCTGATCGGGCCAAATTGTCCCGGGATCATCTCACCAGGTGAATGCAAGATCGGCATCATGCCAGGCTACATCCACCAGAACGGGTGCGTCGGCGTGATCAGCCGGAGCGGGACCCTGACGTATGAAGCCGTCTGGCAAACGACCAACGCCAAACTGGGCCAGTCCACGTGCGTCGGTTTGGGAGGCGATCCGATCGTCGGTACGTCGTTTATCGATCTGCTGGAACGATTCCAGCAAGATGACCAAACCGAGGCGATCTTGATGATCGGCGAAATTGGTGGATCGGCCGAGGAGGAGGCTGCCGCGTTCATCAAAAAGCATGTTTCCAAGCCGGTGGCCGCCTTCATTGCCGGGCGAACGGCACCGCCTGGCAAGCGAATGGGCCATGCCGGTGCCATTATCTCTGGTGGTAAGGGAACGGCTGACGAAAAAATCGCCGCACTGCGCGATGCGGGAATCGAGGTGGCCGAGAGCCCCGCGGACATGGGCGAAGCCGTCCAACGTGCGCTCGCTGCAGCATGAGGTAAGCCTGCTGGGGCAGCAAGAGGTTTGGATCTCGATGCCATTTCGGTTGTGGCTAAGCAAATGCCGGCACTCCTCTCGTAGATCTCTGACAATGTCCTCGATCGAAATCGAATACCAATCACGTATGGCCGCTCTGACTGGTGCCGAGCGAGTTGCGCGATCGTCGGCGTTGCTGAAGTGGTCGCGAGAAATGATTGCCCGCCAAATCACTGCGGAAAAGGGACCGCTTCCTGAAGAACGTCTTAAATGGGAAGTCGCCCTCCGACTCTACGGGAGCGATCGCGTGGCGCGCCCAATGATCGAGAGAATACTTGCCGATGTTTCCCATTGACGCATTTCGCGCGACGCTCGGCAAGGCCACCCATATATTTGGAAAACTGGGGATTCGCTTTCATCTGACTGGCGGCATCGCCTCGGTGTATTACGGTGAGCCGCGATTGACGCAGGACATCGATATTGTCATTGACAATGCTCGGACAGCGTCGACTTTAGTTTCTTTTCTGGAGTGCCTTGACGAATCGGATTTCATTTTTGAGCCGGATTCGGTCCGCGAGGCAATCGCATTGCAGGGAATGTTCCAACTGCTCGACGGAGTTGAGTCTCTCAAGTTGGACATTTATCCGAGAGAGCTGATTCCGGGGGAACTGGATCGTTCCGTCATGCGGAGAGTTTTCGAGGATGAAGAGTTGCCGCTGGCCTCGTGTGCTGATGTCGCCGCTTCCAAGCTAGTTTGGATCAGCAAGGGGAGCCATAAGAGTCGCCGCGATTTGAGGCAAGTGTTTCGAGCAGCGTCCGCAGTGGATCGTCGCCTCATCGAAAAACTAGCGGAACAACTTGGTCTATTCCACCTACTTGGTGAAGTGCTTGAAGAATCGGATGAGATCTCCTGAGACGCTAAACAGCGTTGAGCGGCTTTTGGTGTGTCTTCGTGTGCTACTGCATGCGCAAACGAATTCACGAACCCGATCGATCTGGCACTTCTAAACGTTCAAGCGTCACGCCGTCACACACTGCACGCAGTGTAAGCCGTTTTGCGACTCTCCATCTTGCAGCTCGATCACCGCTTCACAC
Organism: Planctomycetota bacterium; assembly: GCA_024277285.1. The sequence goes on along the minus strand of JAJRVM010000117.1, from coordinate 29,318 downwards.
TGCTCAACTTGGCATTCGCGTGTTCGCGTCGATTGGTGACTTTGTTGAGGTGGCTGCCGTTAGGAAACGTGCGGAATGAGCAGTGGTACGGACGCGCGGTGGGAATTGTATGCACCTGCCACGCTGCCGCCACGCGAAAATGCCGTGCCCATTGCAAATCGCAAGGTCCACCCAACCCTGTTTTTGCATGGCGATCGGTCTTGACGGTGCTTGGCGGGTTTGCTACTTAACCCCACCTCTTCTTCGATCCGACTAATATCGTCAATTCACCGCAACCGACTTGAGTCCGTCGTGCAGCATTTCCCAAAAACAACGTTGTGTTTATTCGCGCTTGGAGCGATGACGTTCGCGAGTTCCCTTCGAGCTCAGTCACGCATTCGCTTCCCAACGCCGCCGGCGGCCGGAGTGCGCACGACGGTCTATCAGTCGGGGACTTTTTCCCAGCCGGGCACGGGAATTGCTCCACCGGCCGGCGTGGCCGCACCGTCATCACTCGGTGCACCGGCATTTGACGCCTATTCGGCCAATCCGAGTGCGGCTTCATTGCCTCCGACCTTCAATACGTCACCTTCGCCCTACGGCAGCACGATGCCACCGGCAGCGGCTCCTGCCGGAACCCTCTCGTCTCCGGGCATGCCGGCGGCCGTGCCCTACGGCGCGCCAGCGGGTGCTCCCTATGGTGTGCCCCCGGGCGCGACGGCGGTACCACCCTATGGCGCCGCACCGGCACCACCCTATGGCGCGGCACCGGCGGCTCCCTACGGCGCCGCACCGGCGGCTCCCTACGGTGGTTACCCTGCGGGGGCGGCACCCAACGCAGTACCGTCGTCGCTCTACCCAAACGGCTGGGCCGCTCCGAACTGGGCAATGCCATCGACGCAGTTGCTAACGCCGCGCTTGCGTTACACGTACATCGATGGCGGCAATGCGGCAAATGACCTGGGGATCAACGATTTCGACTCATCGGTCGTTGTTGCGTTTCCTAACTTCCTTTACAGCACGCAACCGCTTTATGTCGTCCCATCCTTTTCGTTGCACTTATGGCAAGGACCACGTCCGCCCTTTGGCGACTTGCCGGCAAACGCCTACAGTGCGTTTCTGGACTTGGGTTGGTCGAGCGATCCGGCGCAGCCATTTGGTGGAGAGATAGGGGTCCGAGGCGGCGCATTCAGTGACTTCAACACATTCACAACGAACAGTTGGCGCATCATGGGGCAAGGCCTGTTCCGTCTGCGTACGACCCCCGCCGTGACACTACGAGGTGGTGTGGTCTACATCAATCGCAACAAGTTGAAGCTGCTGCCCGCGTTCGGGTTGTTATGGACGCCGAACTCGAAAACCCGTTTCGACATTTACTTCCCTCGCCCTAAACTGGCCCAACAACTTACCACGGTCGGCAACAACGACGTCTGGTGGTATGTCGGTGGCGAGTATGGTGGTGGCGCCTGGACGGTGGAACGGACGGCGGGGTTCAGTGATCGTATTGACATCAACGACGTTCGCCTGATGCTTGGCGTCGAGTGGGGCCAAGGCACCGCATTGCAGCAGGGACGTCGTAAGGGATTCGCCGAGGTGGGATGGGTTACGAACCGCGAAGTTGTCTATGTCGTGACCCCTTCGACCATGTCGATGCGCGACTCCTTTATGCTTCGCATCGGCTGGAACTATTAGTGGCATACGTCGGGCGAATCCCGAAAAGGCTGCAGCTAGCGCGGCTTCACGGTGCCACAAGTGTGTCGCGTGGAGTTGTTCGGTGTTGGGCAACGCAGACCGCGTTGTGTGACACGTTGTTCATGGTGTGGTAGTTTTGGGGCAATGCAAAACGTTACGCAGTACGAGTGACGCGATCGATGCTCGTCGCAGGATAAGAAACGGTCCATGAGTCGTTGGCTTAACAAAACGGCAACGCTTCTGTTGTTGGCGATGGCCACGCGTTGCGCGTATGCCCAGCAAGAGCCGCAGCGGTTCGACACAGCCGGTACCGCACCGTCTGTGGGTGAAGCGTTTGTGCCAACCGAGCCGCTCGTTGTTCGGTTACCAGAGAATGACTGGCATAACGGTCCCTCGGCGGCCGCGCTGCCACCGCCGCCCGGCTGGATGGCTGCCGAATTCGCCAGCTTGGGCCGCACGATGGGCAGTTCTCCCGAATCGGAACCGCTGCAACCGGGTGACGAATTGACGATGGATACCGGACGTATCGCGTCACACAAGACCGGCTTCTTTCAAAAACTGGCTTTTCACACGGGCTGGTTCAACGGCAGTGGTGACAACGGTTTGGGGCTGGTGGAAACGGAGTTGTTTCTGACCGTGGCCGTGCCTCTTCCATCGCCCGATTATCCGTTGCTCATCACACCCGGTTTGGACTTTATGTTGTTGGATGGACCCACAGCTCCCGGCTTACCGAGCCAGCTCTATGCCAGCTACATCGATTTCATGTGGCTCCCGAAGTTGTCCGACCGTTGGCTCGGTATCTTGTCGCTGGCCCCCGGCGTCTACAGCGATTTCGATTCCGTCCAGAGTGACGCGTTTCGCCTGAAGGCCAAAGCCTTGGTCCGGTACGACGTGATTCCCGAGCGGTTGCAAGTACTGTGCGGTATCTTGTACCTCAATCGGAATGATGTCAATTGGTTGCCGGCTGTGGGAGTGATCTGGGACCCTACCGACGATGTCCATTTGGAAATGGTTTTTCCAAGACCTCGACTCGGTTATCGGTTCACGACCACGGGGTTGTTCGAGGACTGGGTCTACTTAGCTGGTGAGTTTGGGGGCGACACATGGTCAATTCGCCGTGGACCCAATCTGTTCGACATGGTGACGTATGTCGACTGGCGTCTTTTCCTTGGGGTTGAACGTAAACGTCCCGGTGGCGCCGCACACCGAATTGAAGTCGGTTATGTCTTCAGTCGCGAGATCCAATTCGATTTGACCACCATCGACTATCCGGTGGGCGATACGTTCATGATCCGCGCCGGACTCGATTTCTAACGAAAAAAAGTCCCACACGACGTGCGGGACTTCTCTTGCAGTGGGAAAACGCGGGAGTGCGACCGCGTTTTCTACAGCATATCGGCTTGGTACGAGAACGTGGCATTGTCGGCAACGGGCAGTAGTGGTAGACCGCGAACGCCGGAAACATTGGGCGAGATTGCGTTGCCACCTCGATAGAACATGATCCCAAACGAGATGTTCCACGCTTCTTGCGAGAAAATATCGTCAGTGCCGATCGACGGATGCACATCGCCGCCGGTGGTGCTGGGGACGATGTAGTGGACGTTCCCGAACAGGGCAACGTGTCGATTTAACGGTACGCGGCCGCTAAGGCCGAGCACGACGTCGCCGGGATCGTCCGCCAAACCGACATACGCGGTCGTATCGCCACCGAGCTTCCAGTTGCGGTGCCAGAACAGGTTGACCTGGTCGGTGACGTTGACGCCAACGCGTTGCCGTATGGCATAGTCATCCATCAGGCGGAACGCCATCCAGGTCCCGATTTCGTTGCGTTCGTTCAGGGCATAGCCGAAATACCCGCGCAGTTGTGCCAGCTTGAGCCGATCGGCGCGCTCGCCAGTGTCCTCGCCCAGCATGAGGTCGTACACGGCGCCCCAGGCAATTCGCTCGTCGCACGCGATGTTGCTGCGTTTGAATAGACCGGCTGTGGCAAAAACCTGCTGTTCGATCGGATCGTCCTTGGAAAGGAGTCCCTCGCGCCCGTGGAAATCGTAGGCGCCGTAACTCATGCCGACCTGCCCCCGTACACCACGCTGGCCGGGCAACCCGATCCCCATGTTGAAACCGCTGCGAAAACCGAAGTTATTGTTGTCGTCATCATCAAAAATGTTTTTCCAGCCATCGCCCGCAATAAAAACGTTGGTGTTTTGAAACCACCCATTTTCGCGCTGCCAGCGCGGACACCGGCACGCCAACCCGCTACCCTCACAGCTGTCACACGTCGCGCCGCGCGAGTCACACGCATCACAACGGTCGCGTGAACCGCAGCTTTCACAAGCCGTGCATGCCCCTCCCAATTCCATGATCTCCCCGGCTGGCGGTGCGATCGTGCTGGGATCGACGTCGATCGGTGGCAACGCATGGCCCGCCGCGTCGTTGGTGGGACGCGTGTTCGTGTCGGGGACGGCCGGAATGGCGGCGTCAGCCAACTTCGATAACAGTATCCCAGGAACTCGCGGGAAGGCCGATTTGGCGCCGCGGTCGGTCATGCGAAAGGAGGCCTCGGCCGTGCTTTCTGGCGTTTGCAGTCGACCCGGCTCGCGCAATGGACTCGCGACAGGTTCTTCGCGAGTGACGTCGGAATGCGTGTCGGACAGGCGATGCGACGGTACGTCCCCTGGCCAGCGCTCGGCAGCACGCGACTCGAGTCCCCCGCTGAAACCAACAAACCCTAACAGAACCGCCCCAATGACGCTGACAGATTGTCGAAACGACTGGCTTATCATCCTTGACCTCCCCCTCGGTTTGTCCGTAAACCGTGGCCCGGTCCCGTCGCCCATCGGAACCATGCAGTGCCACGGTCAGATAGAATCGGCAAACTGCGAGGCCGGAATTTCGGAATAATCCGCATGCCGGTCAAGGTTTGCCTAACCGGCAAGGTTTAACACTCGGCTGTGGCTGGCTTGGTCAATAAACCGTGGAATGGGATGGCTGGGGGGTGTAGCTGAGAGGGTGTGTTTGCGTGGCGGCAGCGCGGTAGGTGCACACGATTCCCAGCGCGGCGCTCGAGCTGCCATTGGAAACCGGCTAGCCGGTTCGCACTGCGTGCAGTGAGCGACGGTGTGGTGGTGGGGCGGTTGGTAGTGATAAGTCGATCGAGGTGTAGAACGCGTACGAGCATGCAGTGGCACCACACTGCGTACGTTTGCTAACGGCAGATACCCCAGCACAGTCACAAATCGCAAGACGAACTCTGACGCGATGCGAATTCGCTCACGCAACCGACCGGGCATCAATCGTATTTGATGATGCTGAAGATTTCATGATCGGCGATGCGATCGGCTCCATGGAGGCCGAGCAACTCGATGGCGAACGCACATCCCACAACGTTTGCGCCCGATTGGCTCAGCAGACGGCAGCAGGCATCGACGGTTCCGCCAGTGGCCAACAGGTCGTCGACGATTAGCACGTTTTCGCCATTTGAAACGCCATCGGAGTGTATTTCCAACGTATCGGAACCGTACTCCAATTCGTAATGAAATGCATGCGTTTCAAAAGGCAGTTTGCCCGGTTTACGGATCGGAACAAAAGCTGCGTCCAATCGTAGCGCGAGCGGTGCGGCAAAAATGAAACCACGCGCTTCGGCGGCGACCACAGCGGCAACATTGGCGTTCTGGTAATGATCGGCCATGCGGTCGATGCATTGGCCGAACGCTTGAGGTGAGGCCAGCAGGGGAGTGATGTCACGGAACAGGATGCCCGGTTTGGGGAAATCGGGAATGTCACGAATGAACTGTTTCAGGTCCAATTCGGTCGGGTTGCACATGGTTCGCCTTTGCGGAGGGCTTGTTGGGGGGGCCGGATTCTGCTCTTGATCAAGCGACGCGACGAGCGTCAGCATACCAATACGCGTTACGGAATCAACGGGATGAAGCGATCGTGCGGATCCAAGAACTCCACGAACGCGAGCGCGATGCGTCATACCAGAGAGGAGGTAGAGCGAACTTGCACCACGCCAGACCAGGGCAGCTCTGGGCCGTCGCCAAAATTGGCTGCCACTTAGCGTAATGTCAGCTTCGCGAGTGCTTCCTGGCGTTCATGCGGGTCTTTCAAGCTGTCGGCCAGCTTGCCGAGCGCTTCCGTTTCGATTTGGCGAACGCGCTCGCGGGTCAAGCCAAGGCTTTGGCCAATTTCTTTGAGCGTATGAGGTTCGGTGTCATTGAGTCCGAACCGCATGCGCAAAACGGTGGCTTCGCGCGCGTCCATCGTTTCGATCATGTCGAGCACATGTTTGAGCACATCATGTTCGACCAACTCTTCGTCAGGGCTCTTCATCCGCTCGTCCATGATCATTTCGCCGAGTGACCACCCTGCCTCAGCCTGATCGGTTTGCGGTGTCGAGTTGTAGATACGGATCGCCTTCTTGATGATCGGGAGTTTTTTGCGCGCCAGTCCCAGGACGCGTGCGATTTCTTCCGGAGTGGGCGTTCGGCCCAGCTCTTCGGTCAGCCGAGCGTTGGCACGACGCCACTTCGACAGCAACTCGACCATGTAGGCGGGGATGCGAATCGTCTTGGCCGAATTGATCAAGGCGCGCTTGATCGACTGCTTGATCCAGTAGCTGGCATACGTGCTGAAGCGTGTGCCTACGGCGGGGTCAAACCCTTCGACGGCGCGCAACAGGCCCAGGTTTCCCTCTTCGATCAAATCCTGCAGGCTGAGCCCCTTGCCGGTGTAACCACGAGCGATATTGACAACCAGCCGCAAGTTGGCGCGGACCATGCGGTCGCGAGCACGAACATCGCCGTTGGCAATCAGCCCAGCAAGCTCTTGTTCGTCTTTCGCCGAGAGTAACGCGGTTTCGTTGATTTCGCGCAGATACGTTTCCAGTGGCGTTTGGAGCCCGCTCTCGCTGCGCCGGCCTCGCCGCGCAGGTTGAGGTGGTGCTTGGTCGTCTTCGGTGAATTCGTGTGGCGGGTAGGCGGGCATAGTCGTTATTTCTGCAAAGGCGGCTGTGCAAGGAATTCCGTCAGAGAGACTATCGACCCGAGCTGACTCGACGCTGTACGTTCCCCCTAAGTTGACAGAGTGCGCTAACTGTGCCTGCGGTTCCGAATGTAACGAAAAAAACGACCTCAACGGTGGTAACCGTCGAGGTCGTTTTGCATTGCTGTTGGTCGGCAGTGTTGTTGGTCGGCAGTGTTGGCAGCCTGAGGCGGCCATGACCCTGAGGCGGCCATGACCCTGAGGCGGCCATGACCCTGAGGCGGCCATGACCCTGAGGCCGCCATGACCCTGAGGCCGCCATGACCCTGTGCCAGGCAGGCGCCAGGATTCGGGTCATACCCGCTGCCGGCTACTCCCTGGACACATGTTTACCACGATGCAGCGTCCGACATGCCATTAGCTGGCGTCTTCCGGCTTCGGTTCGTCCTCGTCCGCACCATTTTCTTCGGTTGCAGCTTCCTCGGTTACAGCTTCTTCGGTTACAGCTTCTTCGGTTACAGCTTCTTCGGTTACAGCTTCTTCGGTTACAGCTTCTTCGGTTACAGCTTCTTCGGTTACAGCTTCTTCGGTTACAGCTTCTTCGGTTGCAGCTTCTTCGGTTGCAGCTTCTTCGGTTGCAGCTTCTTCGGTTACAGCTTCTTCGGTTACAGCTTCCTCGGTTGCAGCTTCCTCGGTTGCAGCTTCTTCGGCGGTTTCCTCTACCGTTGCCTCTTCGGCAGGGGGCTCTTCTGTGCCCGTTTCCTCGACAGCCTCCGCCGGTGCGACTACCGTGTCCGTTTCGGCGTCACCATCGCTGCTATCGGCATCATCCGACGGTTCGGGAGCCGTTTCTGCCGGTGTCACTGGCTTGATCAGCGGGCCGGCATCGCCGAGTCCACCCTTGAGGTCGGGGCGCGTCTTTGTTTGAGGACCACTCGGTTGGCCACCGCCCGCGGCGGTCGGTGTGGTTGCTTCATCCTCTTCGGCCCATTCGACACGTTTGCGCGACAGGCCGATCTTGCGATCCTCCGTATCGACACGCAGGATCTTCACTTCGATTTCTTCGCTAACCTTGACGATCTCTTCGGGGTTCTCGACTTTATGGTCTGCCAACTCCGAGATATGCAGTAGGCCTTCAAGTCCATCTTCGAGTCCGACGAACACGCCAAAGTTGGTGATTTTGGTAACGGTTCCCTTAACCACCTGGCCAGGCTGATACTTGTTGGGGATATCGTGTTCCCATGGATCTTGATCGAGTTGTTTCAAGCCAAGTGCGATGCGTCTTCGATCCTGGTCGACGGACAAGACTTTGCACTGGATTTCCTGACCCTTTTCCAGCATTTCGCTGGGGTGGCTGATCTTGCGTGTCCACGACATATCGGAAACGTGCAGCAGGCCGTCGATTCCTTCTTCCAGCTCGATGAAAGCACCGTAATTGGTCAGGTTTCGCACCTTCCCATTGACGACGCTTTCGATTGGGTATCGGTTTCCAACGGTTTGCCACGGATTCTCTTGCGTCTGCTTCATGCCCAGGGACAATTGTTGGCCCTCGCGGTCGACTGCCAAGATGACGACATCGATCTCGTCACTGATCTGCACCAACTCGCTTGGGTGATTGATGCGTTTGGTCCAAGACATCTCGCTGATGTGGACCAGGCCTTCGATACCCGGTTCGAGTTTCACGAATGCCCCGTAGCTCATCACGTTGACGACCGTACCCTTGACCTTGGTACTGACCGGATACTTCTCGACGACGTTGTCCCACGGGTTGGCCTGTTTTTGCTTAAGGCCCAATGCGATCTTCTGTTTCTCGCGATCGATATTCAGGATCATGACCTCGATCTCCTGATCGATCGAGACCATTTCGGACGGATGGCCAATTCGCTCCCAGCTCATATCGGTGATATGCAGCAGGCCATCGATGCCGCCAAGGTCAACGAAGGCACCGAAATCGGCGATGTTCTTGACCACGCCCTTACGCAACTGTTTGATCTCCAACTCGCCGAGCAGTTGTTCGCGATCTTCCTCGCGTTGTTTCTCGATCAGCGACCGGCGGCTGACGACAATATTACGGCGTGCCTCGTCGATCTTCAGTACTTCGCACTGCACGACTCGGCCGATGTAATCGCCAATATCTCCCGGCCGACGAATATCGACCTGGCTGGCCGGCAGAAACACGTTGACGCCAATATCGACCAACAGGCCGCCCTTGATCTTGCGCGTTACCGTGCCAGTGACCACTTGGCCCTCCTGCACGGTTTTCATCATGGTTTCCCATTGCAGGATCTTTTCAGCCTTACGTTTGCTGAGCCGCACCATGCCGTGGGGATCATCGGCCAATCCAAGCTCGTCCTCCATCTCCTCGATCAGGACTTGGACGGTGGCGCCGAGTTCTGGCGGGTCTTCGCTTTCATCCCATTCATCACGCGAGATCGTTCCCTCGCTCTTATAACCAACGTCAATCAGAACCGAGTCATCGTCGACGCGCACAATGCGGCCCTCGACGATCTTATTCACGTCAAAATCGCCCTCGGTTTCAATGTCCTTGACGATCATATCCTCGGCATCCATCAGCGCTGCCTGATAGTCGGCCTTCAGATCCGGGTCACTTTCCAAACTACGAATGAGATTTCGATTTACCATTGCACACTCAATTTTACCGTTCGCCGCCCGGGGGCAGCGAAGCCAATGATGTCGTGAACGCTCAATTCACGGAGGGCCTACGATGGGGGGCCGTCCGTTTGGGGCGAGTGTCACAAGACAAGGGGATAAAGGGACGATCGATCCGCGCCTGCCGGCCACCCTGGCCGGCTTTACAAAAGGCCTTTTGCGAAGCTCGTAAATGTAGCAAATGACCGCACTCAGGACAACTCCGCCTCGACCATGCATCGTTGACGTTTGGGGGCGTTCGTGTTACATATGCGATATTGTCCATGCCCCGCTCGACGGGGCGTTGCCTTTTGTATCGCGATTACCAAGTAAGGAAAGCATGCTGTGGGAAGCAGTGAACGACAGAGAGAACTCCGCCGCCGTCGACACCGCCGGGTCAAGATCGGTAAACTCAAACGCCGAGCGGTTAATGCGAATGCGTCAGAAAAAACCGTGATTGCTGAGAAAATTCGGCGTCTGACCCCCGGTGGCGACGAGATTGTCGCCAAACTCGGCCTCGAAGACCGCTAGTAGGGTGTGTCACGCTCGCGCCAGAGGATTTGGGCACCTCCACCGATCCAACCCGGATGCACAGGCACACCAGAATACGGTCCGCCCGGTGCAGTAGGGTGTGTCACGCTCGCGCCCGGGGGACTTGGGCGCCTCCACCGATCCAAGCCGGATGCACAGGCACACCAGAATACGGTCCGCCCGGTGCAATAGGGTGTGTCACGCTCGCGCCAGAGGATTTGGGCGCCTCCACCGATCCAACCCGGATGCACAGGCACACCAGAATACGGCCCGCACCCTCGCGCGCCGTTTCTTAACGTCGGCCGAGTTACATAACGCCGGGGTGTGCCGGCGTTGCGGGTCAATCTTTGACTTCAAATTCCGCGTCGATTGCGTCATCGTCATCGCCGCCGGCGTTGCTCGAAGCATCGGCATCGGCTGCGGTCGCGTCACCGGCAGCAGGCTGCGCCTTTTCGTACAGCGTCTTGGAAAACGCGTGCGAGGCTTGTTCCAGCTCGTCGATCGCAGCCTTGATGGCGGGCGTGTCCTCGCCCTTGGCGGCTTCACGGGTCTTTTCGATGGCCTGTTCGAGCGGCGCTCGATCGTCGTCCCCCAGCTTGTCTGCATTTTCCTTCATTAGTTTTTCGAGCTGGTAGCACATTTGCTCGGCGCGATTCCGGCTTTCCACCAATTCAAATTCACGTCGATCCTGTTCGGCGTTTTCTTCGGCATCTTGCTGCATCCGTTGGATTTCTTCGTCGGAGAGTCCAGACGACTGTTCGATCCTGACGGTCGCCTCTTTGGATGTGCCGAGATCGCGCGCCGATACGTTGAGTATACCGTTCTGGTCGATATCGAATTTCACCTCAATTTGTGGCACGCCGCGTGGGGCGGGTGGGAGATCTTCCAGGTTGAATTCGCCCAGCAACCGGTTGTTTGAAGCCATCTTGCGTTCACCCTGGAACACACGCACGGTGACCGCCGTCTGGGAGTCGGCCGCCGTGCTGAACACATTCTTTTTCTCGACGGGAATGGTCGTATTGCGGTCGACCAGGGGTGTCATGATGCCCCCTTCGGTCTCGATGCCCAACGTCAGCGGGGTGACGTCCAGCAGGAGGACATCTTTGCGGTCGCCGGAGAGCACGCTTCCCTGGATCGCAGCGCCTATGGCCACTACTTCGTCCGGGTTGACACCCTGGTGCGGATCCTTGCCGAAGATCTCTTTGACCATTTCGCGCACCTTGGGTACGCGTGTCGATCCACCAACCAGGACGATTTCGTCGATGTCGTTGGGAGACATCTTGGCATCCTGCAGTGCTTGGAGTACCGGTTTGCGACAGCGATCGACCAGGGCGTCGATCAGTTCCTCGAACTTGGATCGCGAAATCGTCATTTGCAGATGTTTGGGTCCTGACGCGTCGGCGGTAATGAACGGCAGGTTAATATCCGTCTGTGGCACCGAGCTTAGCTCTTTCTTGGCCTTCTCGCAGGCTTCCTGCAGGCGTTGTAAGGCCATCGCATCTTGGCGCAGGTCGATACCATGCTCGCGTTTGAACTCGTCCGCCACATAATGAATCAGCTGGTCGTCAAAGTCATCGCCGCCCAGGTGGGTGTCGCCGCTGGTGCTAATGACCTGGAAAACCTTGCTCTGGTTTGCGTCGTCGCCGGCGTCAGCCACTTCCAGGATCGAGACGTCGAACGTGCCACCGCCCAGATCGAAAACGACAATTTTTTCGTCTTTTTTGCGTTCCAGCCCGTAGGCCAGCGCGGCGGCGGTTGGCTCGTTGATGATACGCGCCACTTCGAGCCCGGCGATTTGACCAGCGTCTTTCGTTGCCTGGCGCTGCGAGTCGTTGAAATAGGCTGGAACCGTGATAACTGCCTTGTTGACTTTGTGTCCCAGGTACGATTCGGCCGCTTCTTTCAGCTTGCGAAGTGTCTTCGCGGAGATTTCCTGAGGCGTATATTCCTGGTCACCGACCTTGATTTTCACGTAGTCGCTCGGGCTGCCCTCGACGGCATAGGGCACCATCTTCTCTTCGCCTTGCACTTCGCTGTGCCGGCGGCCCATGAATCGCTTGACCGAATAAATGGTGCGAGTGGGGTTGGTTACCGCTTGGCGTCGCGCTGGCTCGCCCACCAATACTTCGCCTTTTACCGTGAAGGCCACCACGCTAGGCGTCAGTCGATTACCTTCTGCATTTGGCACCACTTTCGGCTCAGTACCTTCCATCACGGCCACTACCGAGTTGGTTGTTCCTAAGTCGATACCGATGATCTTCTCGCCTTCCACCATCAGGTTTCCCTCGTATATTTTCGTTGCTGAGTTTTCGGGCTGCCCTATTCGCGGTCGTGAGAAGACATGAAGCGTATGTCGCGACGACTCGACGAAAGAGGGCTCGTTTGTACCGCTGCGGGCTGTAGTGACCGTGGGACGGTCGCAACACTGTCGCATGACACGGTGTTTCAGCTTGCAGGATGCAAAGGGCGTGCCAGTGGCGGCCTGGCCTGTGTCTCGTTGTGTAAAGTGTGTGCGGTAAATAGGTTGCGGCTTGATGTGGCGTGGTGTGTTGGTGTCGCTTTGACGCCCGGTCGCTGCTGGCTGTCATTTTGGCAGCCCTGGAAGTGGCGGGGCATTTTTGGTCGCGCGGCACTTGTCACCATGTTGATCGGTGCGAAATTGGTAACGCAGCCGTCGGCAGGCAGTGAGTGCCATGCACGGCACCTTTGCGCATCCCCGGTGACACGCATTGACGGTTACTGGTAAAACGGCAGTGCGTTTCTTCAATTCCTTGTCCGCACTCAATCCGAAGCAGGGGCTGCCTCGGAAGCGGCCGAGCAACCCCCAATGGCAAGGCAATGGCAAAGAAAACGAGCGGTCGAACGAGTTCGCGGTCGATGGCACCGGCGCGGTCCATGACGCCAGGGCAATGGGAAAAGCAAATTCAGCGGCTTGATCGCGAGTTGGTCAAGTTGCTCAATGAGCGTGCCCACGCCGTGCAACGCGCGGCCGAGTGCGGTGAGGGTGGTTCGGTGCGCGGGGCGAGGTTGTTGGAGAGCGACCGAGCGTGTCTTCTGCGGGTTGAAAAGGTGAATCGTGGTCCGCTTGCAGACGAGGCCGTCGGGGCGGTATTCCGCGAGCTGCTTAGCGGGACGCGGCGGCTGCTCAAGGAGGTGCGCGTTAGCTATCTGGGCCCCGAGTTTAGCTACAGTCATTTGGCGGCGGTCCAGCAATTCGGCACCAGTGCAGAGCTTGTGGCGGTGGCAACGATCCCCGCCGTGTTTGACGCACTGAATCGGGAGCAAGTCGATTTTGGTCTGGTGCCGATCGAGAATTCGACGGATGGGCGGGTGACCGACACACTCGACATGTTCGCGCGGTTTCCGCTGCGTATCTGTGGCGAGGTCCAATTGCGAATTCATCACCACCTGCTCGGCAAGTGCCGTCGCGCGGAGATAACGGAGGTCTGCAGCAAGCCGCAGGCGCTCTCCCAGTGTCGTGCCTGGCTGGCGCAACATCTGCCCGATGTACGCACGGTCGAGACCGCGAGCACCACGGCGGCGGCTCGATTGGCGGCTGAACAACCTGGGGTCGCGGCCATTGCCAGTCGTCAAGCGGCCATGAACTACGAACTTGGCTTTATCGCCAAAAACATTGAAGACAATCCGAACAACGTGACCCGTTTTGCGGTGATTGGTGACCAGGGGGCGGCGCCGACGGGGAACGACAAGACGTCGCTCATGTTCGAGCTGCCGCACCAATCTGGCGCACTGGCGGACGTCATGACCGTTTTTAAGCGAAATAACCTGAATCTGACTTGGATCGAGTCTTTCCCGATGCGGGAAACGCTCAACGAGTACGTGTTTTTTGTTGAATTCCAGGGGCATCCCGACGAGGCTCGGGCTGAACGTGCTTTGACGGCTTTGGCAAAAAAGACGGCGCGACTCGAAGTGTTGGGATCCTACCCGGCGACCTTGCCGGTCGATTAGTGCCTTCCCCTTGTGTTGTGATGCGACCGCCGTTTTCCTGCATGGTGAGGTACGCACGGCGCGGGCGACGTCGGCAAACCAACGTGACCCGCGTCGGTCTCACAGGCCGTGGTGGGACCCTCGACGGTATGAGGGTCCACTGCTAGACTACGGGATTCAACGTTATCAGACACCACTGTCACACAGTGCAGCGCACCTGCAGTTTGTGTGCTAAGTGATTCGCAATGGCGCCCCCCAAGACACTCGTTGGCGGCACACCCGTTTGTGGCTCAAGTGGCGCAGACTTGCCCGCGCGAGTTCGCTCGACCGGAGCGAGATCCTACGTTCAACGCACCCCCAAAGGAGGAGTATCGCAGTGAGACGCCCATTCATTGCCGGCAACTGGAAAATGAACCTGACTCGGTCCGAGGCAGTGGCTTTGGCGACCGATATCGCACGTCAGGCCGAGTTGGCCGCACATGTCGATCTGGCGATTTGTCCTCCCAGTGTCTATCTCGATGCGGTTGGCACCGCAGTCCAAGGCTCGACGATTGCTTTGGGGGCACAAAACATGTATTTCGAGCCGAGCGGGGCATTCACCGGCGAAACCAGCGGGGCCATGCTGTTGGACTTGCAGTGTCGTTATGTGATTTTGGGGCATAGTGAACGTCGCCACGTGATGGGGGAAACCGATCAGGACGTGAACCGTAAGGTCAAGGTTGCGTTGGAGCTCGGGCTGATTCCCATCGTTTGCGTCGGAGAAACGCTGGCTGATCGCGAGGCGGGCAAGACGAAAGCCGTGGTGAGTGGGCAGTTCAGCGGCTCGTTGGCCGATTTGACCGCCGCGCAAGTGCAGGGGATTGTGATTGCTTACGAACCCGTTTGGGCGATTGGGACCGGCAAAGTGGCGAGCCCCGCCGAAGCGGAAGAGGTGCATGCCGACCTTCGCAGGCTTCTCGAAACCAGCTACAATGCGGCGACTGCCCAGGCTGTGCGAATTCAATACGGCGGCAGCGTCAAGCCAGACAATGCGGAGGAGTTGTTGTCACAAGACAATATCGACGGGGCATTGGTGGGTGGTGCCGCATTGAAAGCAGATAGCTTTTTAGGGATTGTAAAGGGCGCTCCAGGTGCGTGAGCATCGGCCTCGATGGGCTCGGGTGGCGCAGGAATTAAATTCAATCGTTTCGAGTGAAGGAAGCTCAGTGCGATGACGGCTCTTACTATTCTCTTTGGCGTTGTGATGTTCGCGATCGCGTTGTTCTTGATTCTGCTCGTGCTGGTGCAGCGCGGCCGAGGGGGCGGGTTGTCCGGCGCCTTGGGTGGGATGGGCGGCCAGAGTGCGTTCGGCACGAAGGCTGGCGACTTGTTCACACGCATTACCATCGTCGTGGCCACGATCTGGATTCTGGTCTGTATCGCGGCTATCTTGGTGCTCAATCCTCAAAAGCGCGCTACCGCTCGTGATGGTGGCGAGGGCAAGGAGTACACGACGATCGAATCGACCGATAAGGACAAGGATTCAAAGGAGACGGCTGCCGACAAGACGGCCAGCTCGGTTAAGGAAACTACCGGCGGCATGTCAGCCACGGGCGATAAGGCCGAAAAGGCTCCAAAGGACGAAAAGGCTGCCACGCGTGATAAGGCTGCGGCGAGCACCGATGCCGTCGAGTCGAAGGAGGCGGGTGCGGTCAAGGCTGAGTCGCCGGCGAGTGCGGGTAATGAGAAGCCGTCCGACAAGTGATGCGACTCGCGCATGATGAACACCGATGGCCCGCGCCAGTACCGCGTTCGTGAGACGCTGTTGGGTTTGGACTGCTTAGTTGAATTGAACATGAGGTATCCGTGCTTTATCTCATGCATCGGGACGAGTGTCGTCCCACAGATGACGGGAGTTTACGGGAGCGGCTTGCTAGAATGCTCTTCGCACAACTCGGCTTCTGACCACTGGACTACTCGTTCCGCGACTTAGGGGGTGCTTTGCCTTGCTCCTCAGCATGACAGGCCACGGTGAAGCGCACACACGGCGGGGCGATCTGTCCACGGCGGTGGAAGTGCGCACGCTCAATAGCCGATATTTCAAGCTGTCAGTGCGTGCGGGTGAGTGTTTTTTGGCGTTGGAGCCGCGTATCGAAGCGGTGGTGCGCAAGCGCATCCGCCGTGGTACGGTACAGATCGCGGTGCGCATTGACCGCGAGTCGACGCCCGACCGTTACCAGCTAAATGGTTCGGTATTGAAGGGGTATCGCGAACAGCTTGAATCGCTTTGCGATAAGCTTCATGTGGCCGAGTCGGTTCACCTGGAAGCACTCTTGGGACTGCCCGGAGTGGTCGACGAACAGGCCGCCTCGTCGGCATGCAGCGAAGCGGATTGGCCGATCATCGAGCAAACGCTGACCGAGGCGTTACGCAATCTGGACCAGATGCGCCGCGATGAAGGCCGTGCGATGGCCGATGACCTGGCGTCAAATGGCAAGGCGATTCTTGAACAACTCGACCATATTGCCAAGCGGGCACCGTTGGTCGCCGAAGCCTATCGCGCTCGATTGACCGAGCGGCTCAATAAAATTCTGGCTGAGCACGAGGTCCAGATTGAGCCGTCGGATGTCGTGCGCGAGGTCGGTTCGTTTGCTGAGCGGAGTGACATTTCGGAGGAGTTGGTGCGACTGCGCAGCCACATCGATCAATTTCAGACCATTGCGCAGTTGCCGGAGAGCAGCGGACGCAAGCTCGATTTCTTGACCCAAGAGATGTTTCGCGAAGCCAATACAATCGGCTCAAAGGCCAATGATGCGGCTATCGCGGGGCACGTGGTCGAAGTCAAGGCGATGATCGAACGCATGCGGGAGATGATTCAGAACATCGAATGAATGCGAATGCTGGAAAATTAGTGATTATCTCCGGACCTTCCGGGGCAGGGAAGTCGACGGTAGTCAGGCGGTTGTTGAAAGTCTGTCCCGCGCCACTCAAACTGAGTGTTTCGGCAACGACGCGCGCGTGTCGTCAGGGGGAGCGAGACGGCGAGGATTACCATTTCTTGTCGCACGACGAGTTTCAACAACGCCGCGACCGTGGCGATTTTTTGGAATGCAAAGAGGTGTACGGGCGTGGCGACTGGTATGGAACTTTGCGCAATGAAGTGACTGCCGGTTTGGCGCAAGGAAGTATTGTGCTGTTGGAGATCGACGTCACCGGGGCATTTGCGGTTTTGCAGCAGGTGCCCGATGCGATTACCATCTTCATTCATCCTGGTTCCATGGCGGAGCTCGAAAAGCGGTTGCGCGAGCGCGGCTCGGAGACGCCCGAATCGTTGGCCCGCCGGCTCGAAGTCGCTTGCCAGGAAATGACCTTCGTCGACAAGTACCAGTATGAAGTGGTAAACGATTCGGTGCGGCGCGCGGTGGATGAAATATGCGAAATCCTCAAACAAGGCGGAGAATGACTGCATGCTTGAAGAACTAAAAGAAGCAGAAGTTGTCAATAAAGTTGGGGGACGGTTCAAGCTGTCGACATTGATTCAAAAACGACTCGTGCAGCTAAATGCCGGCAGCCGAGCGCTGGTCGACTTGGACACCGGCGACAAAATGTCCGTCGTGCTGCAGGAAATCATGCAGGACAAGATCTATCTTGACACCTCGAATGAAGTGAAGATTACTGGCGAGTTGCCCGAAAGCGGGGGGGCTCCGGAATTCAATCCGTTGGACGTTTGACCACAACACCGTGAGCTATGCAAGACCGTGAGATTTTGATTGGAGTTACCGGTGGCATCGCTGCCTACAAGGCGGCGGCTTTGGTCAGCCAGCTTGTGCAAGGTGGAGCCAAGGTCAGTGTTGCGATGAGCGACGCGGCGCGCCAGTTTGTCGGCGCTGCGACGTTTGCCGCGCTGACCGGACGCCCGGTGGCCACCAAGGTGGTCGATCCCGAGCGTTTTCCCTTGGCACCGCACATCGAATTGGCGCAGCGCGCTGAGCTGCTTTGTGTCGCGCCGGCTACCGCTAACTTCCTTGCCAAGGCAGCGCATGGCGTCGCGGATGATCTGCTGTCGACGCTCGTTCTTTGCTTCGCCGGACCGGTCCTTATCGCACCGGCCATGAATCCCGACATGTGGGCGAAGCCGGCAGTGCAACGCAACGTGCAGCAGTTGGTCGCGGACGGGGTGCAAGTGATTACCCCCGACGAAGGTTGGCTGAGCTGTCGACGCCAGGGACCTGGTCGCATGGCCGAGCCGGACCGTATCCAAGTGGAGATCGAGCAAGCACTCGAAACGATGCGGTGAAAAACGCGGTGCATGGACGCTGGACGGTTTGCGCAACACTCGCCATGTGCGGTGTCATGCGGTTCGCACGTCCGTGAGCCCGAGGTTCTTTTGAGCGGTTTCCCATTACCCACTCTTCATCAGCACCGCCATGGCTCGCATTCTTATTACTTCTGGTCCCACTCGGCAGTATCTTGATCCGGTTCGCTACCTGACCAACGCGTCGAGTGGACGCATGGGAAACGCCTTGGCGGCGGCCGCCGTGTCGCTCGGCCATGAAGTGGTTGTTGTGAGTGGGCCGGTCCAGGTCACCTATCCGGCGTCGGCGCGCGTAGTCCCGGTGGTCAGTACCGAGCAGATGCTGGAAGCTTGTTGTCGCGAGTTCGGAACGTGCGATGGCTTGATCGCCGCAGCGGCGCCGTGCGACTATCGCCCACAACAGATCGCGGCGGAAAAGATCGCCAAGACGGGGGACCCGTTGCGGTTGGAATTGATTGAAACCCCAGATATCGTCGCGACGCTTGCGGCGCGAAAACGGCGCCGACAGTGGTTCGTCGGGTTCGCGTTGGAAACGAACGATCAACGTTTTCGCGCCTTGGTCAAGCTGCAGAAAAAGAGCTGCGATCTGATGGTCGTGAATGGACCACAAGCGATCGACGCCGATTGCAACTCGGTGGAGATCATGGACCGCGATGGCCGCATCATCGCTTCGGTGGAAGGCCCCAAGCTGGATGTGGCAGAGTCGATTCTGCAGGTCATCGAATCGCAATTGCTCGCCTAGCTGGAACGCCGATGTCGCAAGAGACGCTGCAGAGTCAATATCTTGACGCCGCTTGACCCCGCGTTGTGACCGTTCAATTACGTGCACATCGGGTGTTCCGCGTCTATTACTTCTCGTTCGGCTGACTGCGCGCGGTCGGGCCTGCGGCGATGAGGGTGACGATACAACCTGCGCAGGCCAACAGGCTGGCTGCCAGTACGAGCATGACGGCGGGGTTGGCTTGCTCCATATTCGAGCCGGTGCCCATCACTTTTGTCAGCACAATCGCGTAGGCGTTATTGCCGATATGCCCCAAGACGGCAGGCCAAATCGAATCGGCTCGCCACGCGACAACGCCCAGCCACAGTCCAAGCGGCAATACGCCCAGCGCGTGGATGGGGTCCATATGCGCTGCCGCGAAGAAGACCGAACAGATGATAATTGCGGCGGAGGTCGGCAGACGCGTCAAGAGTCGCCGTTGCAGGAAGCCCCGAAAAAGAAGCTCTTCCACGACCCCTGGCAGAAAACTGATCAGCAGCAGGAGTGTCAGTAGCGAACCAATCGAATCGAACTGCAGTAGTTGTTCGATCATCTTCAACGACTCACTCGGTTTGTCCGATGCCCCGGACATTAATTGACCGCCAATCGTGCCGATGATCGGCGTACCGATCAGAAATAACGGCCATGTCCAGGTGGGAAGTCGGCCTTTTCGTAATCCCAGTCGGTCGATCCACCGGTCGCGTGATAATAGTGCGCCGCCGATCGCGAACAAGGCAAATGCAATCTGGCCGGGCAAGACGAGAACGAGCAGTCCGGCGCTCGATCCGCTGAAGTCCTTGATCCACGCCACACGCGTTTCCGGATTGCGAAGTGTCTGAAAATTGCCGGTGATCGCAGCCGCGGCCAGCAGGGCAAGGGTCGAGAGGATAACCGCTACGCCGATGGCGCCGATGACGGTGACGAATGCTGGCCACATCGGGCGCCGGGGAGCGACAAGTTCGGCATCCATGACCATCTCGGCGCGGTCCGATGGCGTGTCGACGCAATCGCCGAGGAACACGATGTCGGCGTTCGCGTCTTCGGTGTATGGGCAATCACCGCGCGCGTCTTCGTCGGCGGTAGGTGATTCGGATGAAGCTGGTTGGCTCGGCCGATTCTCGTCTCGTTCTTCGTGATCAAAATCGAAAGGCGGTTTGTCAGGCATACGAATCGGTTGCTTTCGAAGCGGGGCGTGCTGGGCTTCCGGCGAATCCTCAGAACGCGGCGAATCTCCAGAACGTGTCTTGAAAATGGTTCTCAACGCACATCCGGATTGATTTCAACCTCGATTGCGGAGCAAGCCCAAGCGATCTTCGGCTTCAATCTGCTCCTGGCGTGCTGCTAGGAACCCGTTATCCAACCTGGCACGCCCCGTTGATTCGCTCGATATTGGCAGTACCTACCGATGGTTTGTAACAGGTTCTAAGGGTATTAGACCTGTTTCTTTGCGCAAATTCCAGCGCCCAACGGGCGCAAATTGCAACGCCCGGCGAGAGCGGTTCAGCGCGGTTCGAGCGGTAGCTCACAGGGGGGTGGCGGCTCTGCCGTCCCGGAGCACGCGAAATCGCATTCTCAGTTCGTCCGGTCAGAGTCCGCACCATCGGTGAGGCCGCTGGTCCAACCGTAGGCTGCTCGCATCGCGTCGCGCACAACACCCAGAACTTCAGAAAACCGAACCGGTTTGCTAAGAATCGAGAACGCTTGGGCTTCGCGTAATTCTTCGGCCAAGCCTTCATCGACGTTGGCCGAAATCAAGATACAGGGGAGTAGCAGACGGGAACGACGGATTTGGCGGATGATCTCCAGCCCTGTCATGCGTGGCATGTGCATATCGGTCAGCAGCAAGTGTACCGGCTCGCGATGCACAATCTCCAGTGCTTCATCACCGTTGCTGGCCAACAGCGTGTTGAACCCACGCGGTGCGAACGCGCTGCGCAACGTCTCGCGAAACGCGTCGTCGTCGTCGGTAATCAGCATGGTCGGACTGGACACAAACACGTCTGCATGCCTCTGCATCGTTGTTAGACGTCACCGTGTTAAACGTCACCGTGTTAAACGTCACTGGTTCGCGCGGGCCTTCTGCTTGGCGAACACTATTGCCGGTAGCGCTCTCCCACTTCCAGGTTACCCGATAAGCAGTATTGAAGACTACGACAGATTCTCCAAGCGGCAAATCTTTCCGTTGTGGACTCATGAAGAGCAACTTCAGTGCCAAGTTCAGGTTTCAACCCTCTTTTTGC
The DNA here is from genome assembly GCA_024277285.1 of Planctomycetota bacterium. The sequence goes on along the minus strand of JAJRVM010000117.1, from coordinate 8,242 downwards.
GGTGTGTGAAATGGCGTAAGGTCGTTTGCTGTAATGTGTTGCGTGTTGTTTGTGCGGTTAAGTCAAGATTGCGGTTGCAACGAAGGCAGCAGTTCTACAGCGGTAACGGATGCGCGGTTGCTGCCAAAACGACAGCGTTTCCGCGCGATGCGCCCGAAAGTGAGGTGGCGCATTCCGTCCGCCGCCGAACGACTTTGTGGCGGCTCGACTTCGCTGCGCCGCGGCTCGTCAACTCGGCTCGTCAACTCGGCTCGTCAACTCGGCTTGGGCCACACGACTGGCAGCGTGTTGGAACTAGCCCCAGCGTCACCTGTTGCGTCACATCACGAGGACCGTATACTAGGGAGCAGGTTTTTGTGCAGCGTTTCTCTATCTTGCTGCTGTAAACGCGCTGCTGTGAACGCGGGCAATTTGGATTGCAACCTTTTCTTTAGCACGGCCCAATTACAACTCGTTATTCTTCCCAAGAGTGGTGGGATTGAAAGGAATCCGGTGGCTACATCATCGACCCCTCAGCCCTTCCTGACGCGGCACGAGTTTCTGATTCGAAGGCTCCATTCGCTCAGTGGCCTGATTCCCGTTGGCGCGTTCATGACCGTCCATTTGTTTGCCAATGCCAGCGTGTTGGAGAGCCCTGGAACTTTTCAGCGCGCGGTGTATCAGATTCATTCGGTCGGGCGTCTGTTGCCGCTGGTTGAATGGGCATTCATCTTTCTACCGATCCTATTTCACGGCATTTTTGGTTTCGTGATTGTGTTGAGTGGACAGATGAATTCGGGCACGTATCGCTACGTGAACAATTTCCGCTACACATTGCAGCGGATTACGGGAATCCTGGCATTTGTCTTTATTCTTTGGCATGTGTTTCACATGCATGGTTGGTTCCACGCCGAAGCGTGGCTCACTAACGTGGCGGACCCGTTGGGGGGGCACCAGTTTCGGGCCTTCAATGCACCGTCGACCTTGGGCGCAGCGATGGCGGTTAGCATCGTGATTCCGATCATTTACGCGATTGGTTTACTCTCGTGCGTGTTCCACTTGGCCAACGGCATCTGGACAATGGGGATCACCTGGGGCGTTTGGACCAGCCCAGCCGCGCAGCGCCGTGCCAACTGGGTCTGTGGACTCGGCGGTCTGTTCCTGGCGGTCATCGGCATGGCGGCGCTCTACGGCGCGGTGACGGTCGATCATGCCAAGGCAGTGGAAGTGGAAAATAAGATGTACGAGGCGAAAGTGGCTGCCGGCGAGATTTCCGCGGACGAACATAAGCGTGTCGAACACGAGGATGTCACAGCGCATTAGTGAGTGGCGCATTAGTGAGTGGCGCATTAGTGAGTGGCGCACGAGCAGGTGCACGGTACGGCGTGTACGGGTATGGGCACAGACCTCCTTCAAGTGACGGATAAGAGGTTAGCAGATGGCAGAACAACGAGTGATGGTGGTCGGTGGCGGACTAGCAGGGCTGGCAGCCACAATGAAGTTGGCCGAACTGGGGTTTAACGTCGACCTGATGAGTTTGACGCCGGTCAAACGCTCGCACAGCGTCTGTGCACAAGGTGGGATCAACTCGTGCAACGATCAGACTCGGCAGCTTGGCGACTCGGAATGGAAGCATCTGGACGACACGGTTTACGGAGGCGATTTCCTGCAGCATCAGCCGCCTGTCAAAGAGATGGCTTATTGGGCGCCGAAGATTATCGATCTCATGGATCGTTTGGGGGTGACGTTTAATCGCACACCGGAGGGTTATTTGGATCGTCGGCGGTTCGGCGGCACGTTGTACAAGCGGACTGCTTTTGCGGGCGCGACGACGGGCCAGCAGTTGCTGTACGCTTTGGACGAACAGGTACGTCGATGGGAAGCAGAGGGACGCGTCAAGAAATACGAGTTTTGGGATTTTCTGGGACCGATCACCGACGGCAACGGTGTCTGCCGCGGTTGTGTGGGGCAGGATCTGATTTCGATGGAGATCCGTGCATTTCCCGCTGATGCGGTCCTGGTTGGTTCGGGGGGATGCGGGTTGCTCTACGGCCGTTCGACGATGTCGATGGTATGCACTGGCAGTGCCGCCAGTCGCTGTTTCCAAAGCGGTGCCAAGTACGCCAACGGCGAGTTCATTCAAGTTCATCCGACGGCCATTCCGGGCGCTGACAAGCTGCGTCTCATGAGCGAATCGGCGCGTGGTGAAGGGGGACGCGTGTGGGTGCCACGCACTCCGCAAGACCCACGAAACCCACGTGACATTCCCGAAAATGAGCGTTTCTATTTTCTGGAAGAACGTTATCCGGCGTACGGCAACCTGGTCCCACGTGACATTGCCACACGTGAAATTTTTGATATCTGTGTCAATGAGAGCTTGAGTGTCGAGGCGGATAAACAGTGCGTCTACCTGGATCTAACGCACATTCCGGTCCAAGAGCTTGACCGCAAACTCGGCGGTATCTTGGAGATCTACGAGAAGTTTCAAGGTGTTGACCCACGCGTCATGCCGATGAAGATCTTCCCCGCGGTGCACTATTCGATGGGAGGCTTATGGGCCGACTACGAGCCATCTGCCGACGGCGGGCTTGTCGAGGGTTCACCGACGAATATGGTTACTAACATTCCCGGGCTCTATGCGATCGGTGAGTGTAACTATCAATACCACGGTGGCAACCGCCTTGGAGCTAACTCGCTGCTGAGTTGCATTTTCGATGGGTTGTTTGTCGCACCCGGCATTGAAACGCTTCTGCAGTCGCTCGACAAATCGGCGGCTGACCAGGAAGCTTCTCTGTTTGACAACGCCGTTAAGCAACAGCAAGATTTGCACGATCAGCTATTGTCACGCGCGACCGGAGGAGAAAATCCTTATTTGATCCACCAACAATTGGGCGACGTGATGACGAAGGCGGCCACGGTAGTGCGCCGCAACGATCAGTTGCAGGAAGCACTGGAAAAAGTGGAAGAGCTGGCCGAGCGAGCCGAGCGCTGTTCGCTGTCGGATACGGGCAAATGGACGAATCAGAACGTCGTCTTCACCAAGGCCTTGATCGATATGTTTCCCTTGGCACGGACACTTGTCAAAGGGGCGTTGGCACGCGATGAATGTCGCGGCGCTCATTACAAGCCCGATTTTGCGATGCCTTGCTTGACGGCCGAAGATCCGGTCGAGCGTCGTGCGCAGGCGGAAGCATGGTGCGATCGATTTGAAGAGAATAACCGCAAGTGGCTCAAGTCAACGATTGCCGTTTGGAAAGGCAATGACGTCGAACTTTCGTATGAAGACGTGAATACGTCGCTGGTCCCGCCACGACCACGCCTGTATGGGCTGGTCGGTGCCGAGGTAATCGAAGATGTGTGGAAGCAACGCGCGGAAGACCGACAGGCTGCGGCATCAAGTTAGCGCCGCATGCTCGCCATTTGATCCACCATCCCGATAGGCTGGAAATTTATTTCGCTTGATTCATATTCACGAGGTGTGAAACGCCCATGGCTGCAACCCAAAACGGACGCAAAGCTATCGATTCGTTTGAGGTCCGCATCCTCCGCCAGGATGGACCCGGGCAACCTCCCTACTGGGAACGCCATCAAGTTGCCCATCAGCCTGACATGAATGTGATCAGCGTGTTGCAGTCCATTGCGACGTTTGCGAAGACCGCTGACGGGAAAGCGGTGACGCCCGTGGTGTGGGATTGCAACTGCCTGGAAGAAGTTTGCGGTGCATGCACCATGATCATTAACGGCGTGGTCCGGCAGGCTTGTTCCGCACTGGTCGACCGCTTGCTTGAGGATCGTCCCGGTTTGATGGAGCTGAAACCGGCCAGCAAATTCCCTGTGATTCGTGACTTGATGGTCGATCGGAGTCGCCTGTTCCACTCGCTGAAACGCATGCATGCCTGGGTGAATGTGGATGGCTACTACGACATGGGGCCTGGCCCGCTCCAGTCGCAGGGGGTGCAGGAGCAGCTTTATCCCTTGAGTCAATGCATGAGCTGTGGTTGCTGTATGGAGGCATGCCCGCAATTTACGCAGATTGACGTCGTGCGAAAGCCGGACGAAACGGATGAGCAGTATGAACAGCGCATGGTCGAGGCTTTTGACCATGGCTTTGTCGGCCCGCATGCCATCAGTCAGGCGATGCTCTTCAACGCCAATCCGACCGGCAGGTATTTGGCCGGCGAACGACTCGATGCCCTGGCATCCGAAGGCGGGCTTCAGGTCTGCGGGAATGCGCAAAATTGCGTGGCCGTCTGCCCGAAGGAGATTCCGCTTACCACGTCGATCGCCCGCGCCGGCCGCGCTGCCACCGTGCATGCGATCAAGAGCTGGTTCGACCGCTAACGGTGGCACGGTATTTCATGTCGGTGAAAAACGCGATGGTGTTTCCGACCGCATCAGACAGCCGGTAGTTCGTAACCCTTGCGCCGCGGTCGGGCAAGGTAACTACTCGCCTCAGCGTCGCCCGGGAATGTCTCCTGTTGCGGGTCCCACGTTATTTTGCGGCCAAGCTGGCGTGCGATATTGGCGAGATGACAGACGCTGATCGAGCGGTGACCGATTTCGACATCGGCGTTGGGTTTCTCGCGCGTCTTGATGCAGTCCAGCCAGTTTTGAATATGGGGACGCGCGATCCAGCCCGGCCCCTCCCACATCTCGGCCGCCGCCGGTTGCGGAGGATCCTTGACGAAGCCACGCGGGTTGGTCGCGAACTTGTTTCGATTGACTTCGATCTTGCACTTGTCACCAACGAAAATGGCGCCGCCCATGGGCCCTTTATCGAGCTCGAATCGAACCACAACGCCATTGGCATAACGCATATGCAGGGCGCCGTTCAGGTCGGGTTTCGAGGCGAGCGGCCAGATTTCGGTGGGTCCGCTATGGCTCATCCCCAACGCCCACTGGATTTGATCGACGCCATGAGCGCCCCAGTTTGTCATCTCACCACCGGAATAGGCGCGCCATTGCATCCAGCCAAATTGCAACGCGGGGTTGAAGGGAAGCAATGGCGTTTGTCCACACCATTGATCCCAATTGTCGCCATCCGGGATCGGCTGTTCGGGCAACCCCGCGCAAATGCGTGGTCCCGTGTACTTCACGGCCAGCACCATCTTTAGTTTGCCGATGCCGCCGTCACGCACCAGTTCGCAGGCAAATCGATTCATCTCCATGGTCCGCTGTTGGCTACCGACTTGGAACACGGTCTTGTTCTTGCGCGCAGCGTTGACCAATACACGCCCTTCGGAGATCGTCAATGTCAGTGGCTTTTCGGCATACACATCCAATCCGGCCTGGCATGCGTGAATGCTCGGTATCACCCGCCCGTGATCGGGCGTTGCCACCACCACTGCGTCCAGCTTCTCTTTGTCCAGCATTTGCCGGTAGTCGTGGTAGGTTCTCCAGTCCTTCTTCTTCTGTTGTAACGTCTCGATCATGCGTTGTTGGTAACAATCGTTGATCGCGACGATCTGACCACCCGCTGGCACGTGGTCCATCAGTTGGCGAGCACGGCCGCCCGTGCCGATGAAGCCGATGATCACGCGGTCGTTCGCGCCGGGCCGATCAGGCTTTGCCAATGCACTCGAAGGAATGATCATCGGTGCGGCGAAGCTGGCAGTCGCCACTGTGGCACTCTGCAGAAACTGGCGGCGAGAAAAACGGTTTTTTGTGCTCATGTTAGCGGCGCCTTTCTTGACAGCGATATGCTCGAGTCTTCTGGTAACCTGATTCTACACGGTATGGGAACGCATTTCATGTATCTGCAAACTAACCGATTATGATGCCCTCCGTGACAACGTCGCGTTGGTGCGGCAGACGTGTGCGCGTAATTCGCGGCTTGATTCCTGGTGCGAGCCTTGCGCGCAAGCCAAGAACGGAGCGCCATGGGCTGAGCGTCAGGATTTGAGGTTACCGCCGGGTAAGGTTGGGCTCATACGCGCTTCTCGTCCTCTGCGTTTGCTTTCGTCCCATCGTCGTTGACGACGTTGTCTTTCATGAACTGTGCTGCGGTTACGCCCATCGACACGTAGATACTCATCAATCCATCGACGGACATGTCGGCATTAATCACACTATCTGCGGGGACGAATAGCAGGCCGCCGCCGAAGGGAACCGGTGCGGTAGGAATGATCACGATCTTGTAGTTTCGGCCAGCAACGTGGTAGACCTGCGGCGAGACGAGCAGGGCGAGGAATCCGGCACCGCGATCGCCACCGAAGATGCAGTACACGACACTCATCCCTTTCAGATCCGCTTGATCCTGCCGGTCCAACATGGATACCAGTTGTTTGGAAGTGTTGTAGATACTGCCGACGACCGGCACTCGATTCAACACGGCATCGGTCAACGACTGCAGCACACGACGTGCCCCCGTTTCGACGGCGACGCCCAACAGGAAGACGATCCCCAGGACGACGGCCCAACCGATGGCGTAGGCCAGTAGCTTGCTGGTGGGAGTGAATTGCCAGCCAAGGTGTTGGACCCATGTTCCGACCGTTGTTTGGGGGCCGACATAGCGTTGCAAGAAGCCCGCGACCCAGATCACGATGGCGAAAGTCACCACCAGCGGCAGGATCGCGAAGACACCGGTAAGGAAATAGCGGAACAGTCGATTGCTTAATTGTTTAATTGTGTTCATGACCACCAAGGCTCCGAGGAGATTGCGCCGTATTGCAAAGCTGCATCATACGGAAATCTCAGCGTGAGTGCCTACACCAATCTGTGGGACACACCGGCTGCGGGTGCTTCGCTATTTCAGGCGGATGATCTTCTTCACATCCAGGCTTTCCGGCAACGCAGCGATGATGATCGGTTGCCACGTGCCATAAGTGTCTTGTTCCAGGGCTCGAAAGTTGGCATTGAGCGTTTCGATTTCCGTGGTTGCAACGGCGGCGATCTTTGCAAACCCGCCGATCACTTGCTGGTAGGCGTGCGTGCCGCGTCGCGGCACTAGGCGGTGGCGGCGGAGCCAAGCTATCAAGGCAAGCAGATTGTCCACCTCCTGGGGCGGATCGGGGCACGGTCGGTCAGGCTGCCGTGGATCAACATAGCTACGTCCCTGCCGGGCACTGGCGTGCAGTGAAGTGTTCATGAGGTCTTCGAGCACTGTGGCGGGGACAAGACGTTCAAAGACGGTATAGCCAGCCCACATCAAACTCAGTTGGCTTGCCGGCAGATCTTCGCCGCTGCGTATTTTGGCGGCTGCTTTGGCGTGTCGCCCAAGTCGCTCGATCGCACCGCGTGTTCGGTGTCGCTGGCGTCGAAGACGCTTCAGGGACGTTTCGAGCTCCGTGGCCACCGCGTGTTTCATGCGGGCGACGGCCCAGTTCTGTGCGGCCACGGCCCGCACCAACTCGGCTTTGGCCGTTTGCAACTTATGTTCCCCCAGCGCCTCGACGAACTGGACTTGCAAGTCTGCCATCGCTTGCCAGTGTTTAAAGGCCTTCTCGAGCTCGGTCATGGTGCACTTCCCCTGGGCAATAGTTTCATTTGTCGTGGACCCTCCCAGCACGCAACCGTTCAGCGACCGTGTCAAGGAACCTGATATCAAGGCTCAGGAAACATGCTCTAAATGGCCTGTTCCGGAGCCAGCGACGCGGCAGCTCGGTGGCGATCAATGTGGGGCCTCGTGTCACGGGTACACTTAGTGGATCGCAATTCGGGCTCGCAACCCGTCGTATTGCAGAGGAGCGGCTTCTGAAAGGCCGCGCTACGGGAATCGTGTGTACCTGCCGCGCCGTGATTCCAGACAGTCTGATTTCACGTTTTTTTCCGATTCCGTGAGGGGTTTTGCACTCGTTTGGTGATGTACCTAATAGGAGACCCTTGTTCTTGGTACTGTGTGGAGGTGTAGTAACACACCGTTATGACCGATCACGATGCGGGAAACCGATCACTTTTTTCGGACAAGCGGTTCGTTGCCGATCTGATCCGCGGTTTTGTCGATGAGCCCTGGACCGAGCAGTTGGATCTGGAGACACTCGAGCGGGTGAGCGGTAGCTTCGTTTCCCTGCAGTTCAAGCGGCGGGAAAACGACGTGGTCTGGCGGGTCCGGTTTCGGGGCGATTGGCTCTATGTGTACCTGTTGATCGAATTCCAGTCGACCGTCGACCGGTTTATGGCCCTTCGGCTCATGGTCTACGTCGGCCTGCTGTACCAGCGTCTCATCGATGAAGACCAGGTTGGCCGGAAGAAATTGCTGCCACCCGTTCTGCCGATCGTGCTGTATAATGGCTGGAGGCCGTGGTGGGCCCCGCGAGATGTGGCT
>JAJRVM010000116.1 GCA_024277285.1 Planctomycetota bacterium | reverse complement strand
TTGGCCGGCGTGCTCTTTGGGAATGACAGTCCAAGATCCTGTTGCCACAACGGCGTTGCACGTTTGGCTACGCGGCACGGGGCATGCCGTCACATAGACCCAGTCACATAGACCCAGTCACATAGACCCGTCACATAGACTCTGGCAGGATCTGGGGATGATCGCACAACTCGCCGCGTTACTCCGACCCGCCCCTTCAGCAAGAACACGAGCGTGGCCGGGAAACTCAACAAGTCTCAGGATACCATATTCTGCAACGCGATGCGCCCAGCGAAACAGGCACACAACCGCATCAACAACGCGGCATCAACAACGCCGCACGAACAGCCCCTTCAAGTCTTGCATACCTGTGACACCTTGCAATTCGGTGGCCCAGTTGGTAATCAAGACAGGCCGATTCCTGTCGCTGGTGGGAATCCTCCCATGCGCGCCACGCACCAAAGACATGTCACCGCTGATCACATCAAACGGCGCGCGCATCCCAAGCGTCTTTTGCAGCAGACGCTTGGCCAGGTGCAACTTCCCGCCGATTCCCGGCTTGAGGAACAACTCACTCGGATCCCACCCCGGCTTAGCATGAATGGCCACACAGTGCGCGAAATCGGGCGCTCGTGCCTCATCCAACCAATAGGGATAGGCAAACCAACAATCGGGCTGCGCGACGACGAATAAATCGCCAGCCCGCAAGTGCCCCAACCCCAAACCGCGCATCGCGTCGCGGTCAAACACTCGGTCGACACCGTCGAGACTCGCGATCAACACCTTGACCTTCGCCATGACGGTAGCATCGTTGACATAAACATGCGCCGTCTGCTGATCACATACGGCGAAGGCGGCGGAAGCGCCCGGTTCAAGCAGTTCACCATTTTCCGCACGCTGCACACGCAGCCAACCGGATTCACGCAGAACTCGATTCAGGAACACCGGACGAGACACCGATTCAAACGCATAATCGGAGACGACCGCGACGTGCAACGCCCGTGCCTGCGCCGCATCGATCAACCGTCCGACCTCCGTGTCCATATCGTGTAGTGCCTGCAGCCCGGCCGCCGATTCCGGGCCGAAACGCTGGTGGTCGTAATCCAAGTGAGGAATATACGACAGCAACAAGTCGAAGCGATTCTGTTCGATCAAATGCCGTGTTGCATCCACAATCCAACGTGTCGATTCGATATTGGCCGCCGGGCCCCAGAACCGGAACAATGGAAAGGGCCCAAGACGCTCAACTAGCTCGTCCCGCACCGAACCAGGCTCCGTGTAGATATCGGGGGACTTCCTGCCATCGGCCCAATACGTCGGCCGCTCGGTAATGTTCACATCGCACGTCGAATGCGTTGCATAACGCCAGAACAGATTCGCGCAGCGCATTTTTGGATTGCGAGTCCGAATCGCATCCCAAATCGTTTCGCCGGCCATCAGGTTCGCCGAACGCTGCCAATTGAGCACCAGTGCCAGGTCTCGAAAGTACCAACCATTCGAGACAATGCCATGATTCTCGGGAAGCGTACCCGTTACGAGCGTCGCCTGCGACGTAGAAGTCAATGCAGGCGCAGGAGGTTGCAACGGAATCGGACCACTCCCTTGCTCGCATAATTCCAACAGGCAAGGAGTGTCCGGTCCGATGGCGGTTGCGCTGAGTCCCGCGATGTTGATGATCAGGAGCGGCTGGGACATGACTGGCCTATCCTAGGCTTCGTTCCAAAACTCGATGGAGCCACTATTTCTAACCGTTTTCTTCCGTGGCCCGTTTCTTCCGTGGCAAGGCCCTGAAATGTGCCGACCATAGCAGGACGAGACGTTTCAAGACAAAGCCAAGCACGGGCAGATCCCGAGCAAGACGTTACATGTTGATTTGCGTCCACACGAAAACCGTGCCCGCGGCATCAATTCGCTTTCTTTTTCTCCTTGTATCCGATCCGGTGAAACGGGTTCACGACACTCGACAGAACATTCTTCAGGTGAGCGCTGATACGCTTTAGAAATCGAGCGTAGAGCGCCAGGGCGGCGGCATCCCCTGGGGTCAAGCCGGTGGCAGTACCGCGCACCACATCTTGCACGATCTTATCGCAAGTGTCCGAGATACTCTCGCGATAGGTCTGCATCACCTTGCGGGCCTGCTCTTCATCCTGCTCCCGAAGGATTCGTACCGCCTCGGAAAAGCAGAATTTGATATGAGTTTCAATATCGACCAGATCCTTGTCATAAGCTTCCACGTAAAGCCGGTGCGGATGGTCGGACGCAAGGTCGAGGATATTCTTGCAGTAGTCGCCGATTCGCTCGATGTCGATCACAATGCTGACCAGCACCATCCCGCCCGGCAATTCGCTCGGGCCAACCACCGAACAGTGTGTCATGACCTTGCGACGCACGTCACGCTCGTACTTATTGACGTTGCTATCAAGCTTGCGAATTTTCTCGTCAACATGGTCGTCATCGCTCTCGCGCAACACGCGCAATGCCTCGTTAAACATCCGCTGGTCGATTTCAAGCATCTCATAAGATTCATCCCACGCCTGAGTCAGCAGGTTGCTTGAACTCCATACCTGAATTAATTGCTTCCACATGACACTACCTTGTCAGAAGGATAAGAATCCCAGGAATTATGAAAAACACGACCAACACGTAGACCACCGGTACCCATCTCCGGCGGGACGCCTGCTCGGCTAACGACTCGGCCGCACGTAGCGGCAAGTGCCGGATCGCCGGCAGAGGTGTAATCACCAGGATTCCGCAAACGTTGAATAGGAAATGCGAAATCGCCACCGCTACCGCCGCCTGAAAATTCGCCGTTACCGCAAGGGACGCAAGCAGTGCGGTTATGGTCGTGCCAATGTTCGCCCCCAAAGTATAAGGAAAAACTTGCCGCAACGTCAAAATTCCAGCACCCGCCAGCGGCACCACCATCGAGGTCGTCACCGAACTACTCTGTACGACCGCCGTCAAAATCATACCGACCGTAAAGGCCAACGTGGGCGTCCTGAAAACCGTTCGCTCAAAAAAGGTGCTCGCCTTCTCCACCACCGCTCCGCGAAGAACGGTCGTCAAGTACTTCAACGACAAGAACAAAAAGACGGCTGCAATCAGAAGGAGCACAATCGCCTGAATCGTCGTCGAGTCCGTACACCAACTGACGGCATCCTTAATGGCATGCGATGCCGGTTTGACAACCGCCTTCACCGGACTGGAAAACGTCAGATTCGCGCCACCGGCCAGCAAGCCAGCAAACCACCGTGCCGCGTTACTCAAGAAACCGGTGGCTACTTGTAGCGGAAACAAGATCAGTACCGCTAGAATATTGAAGAAATCGTGCACGGTCGCTGCCGCAAACGCTCGTTTGAACTCGTTGCCGCGGGCAATGTGCCCGATCGAAACCAGCGTGTTCGTGACGCTCGTGCCAATATTGGCTCCCATGATGATCGGCACCGCAGCTTCGACACTCAGACCATGGCCCGTACCAGCCCCCACGGTACCGGCGCCGACCAGACCAACCACAATCGACGTCGTGGTCGAAGAACTCTGCACCAGCGATGTGGCAAAGATCCCAATGAACAGGCCGGTTAGCGGGTGGTTCGTGAACTCGAAGACCTTCTCGGCCAAATCCCGACCAAACAGCTTGAACGAATCACCGACCAGCTGGATGCTGACCAGGAACAGAAATAGCAGGCCAAAGACCGCAATCGCTAACGCAATTCGTCGCACGAGTTTCATAGATTTGTTCTAAGATCCAGCCGAAAACCAACTCGCACGAGGGGGCAATACCCAGCCTCCTCGGCAACGGTCTCCGGACAGGCGTTGGTAGTCGCCAGTTCACTCCGATTCCGCATCCGAACGGGCTCTAATCTACTCTCGATCGGCACGTGACGGCAACCCACCCGGCAAAAAAGCGTCCCAACACGTGCGCGTGGCCTGGGATTCCATCTCGGGCATGGAAAACGCTCCATCGGCAAGAAGACCGCTATCGCCAAAACGCCTCTTCGGCTCAATCAACCGGCAATAGCAATCTGCCAGAAGCGGTAACCTTGTCCATACTCGGGAAAGATTCCCGAGCTACGCGTAGCCGGGGATTCCATCCCCGGCATAAGAACAAGCCCCAATTCACTCTCGATCGGCACGTGACGGCACAACCTACGACAACGCCATCACAGTCCCTAGCTCAGTAGTCGTCACCATTGAGGCTCTGCACGACCGACTTGAGCCAACGGTCAAGCGCGCGGCCCATCTCTCGCACGCGTCTGGGCTGCGCAGCGGCAAGGTCCTTCTTTTCACCTGGGTCATTTGCCAAGTCATAGAGCTCCAACGTGATCTTTCCCTGTTTGTTGGCGATGCGGTGCAGTTTCCAATCGCCGTCAATCCAGGCCGCGTGACCAGGGAACTTATCAAGCGGATAGGGCGAAGCGGGCAACTCGCCAGCCTTCTGACTCGATTCGTGTGGCTCCAAGTCACCACCGGCGCGCTGTGCCGCCAATAGCTGCTTCATCCAAGCCGCCGACGGCGTGCCGATACCCTTAATCGGGTAATCCCAGAACCCCATGGGTCGCGCACGGCTGTCCATCTTACCGTCGATCAACGGAACCAGATTGATGCCGTCAAGCACCGGTTGCCCCTGGACCGTCACACCCGCAATCTCCAACAGCGTTGGATAAATGTCACATGTACTGCAGCGAACTCGCGTAGTCCGTGGCGCAGAAATCCGCGCCGGCCATTCGAGGATCGCGGGCACTCGCAATCCCCCTTCGTAGACCTGTCCTTTATGGCCTCGGTACTTACCAGCCGACCCCACTTTCGGCAGTGCGCCATTGTCGCTGCAGTACCACAGAATCGTGTTGTCCCGGATCCCCAAGTCGCCAAGTGAATCGCGTAGCTTGCCAAAAGCACGGTCCATCCCCGTGATCTCGCCATAGAATTCTTGCAGCTTCTTCGGCTGGTCCGCGTAGATCGCGCGATCGCGTTGGCTAGCCCGATGCGGCGAGTGTGGCGAACCGAACCAAACGACGGCAAGGAACGGCTTTCCTCCTTGTTTCGCATCCTTGATCCAATCCATTGCCGCATCCACCGTGACCATCGAACTCTCGCCACTCATCTGCACCGCCGCTCCCTTGTCACTGAGAATCGGATCGTTGTCGAAGAAGTTCGGCGCGCTCAGCCATTGATCAAAACCGTTCTTGCCTGGGTGTGCCGGGCTCGTTCTCCGCACGGAACCGAGGTGCCATTTGCCGAAATGCCCAGTCGTGTAGCCTGCCCCCTTAAGGGCCTCGGCAAGCGTCTTCTCCTGCGGCCGCATCGGGTACCCCCACTTGAAAACGCCCATCCGATTCGGATGGCGTCCCGTCATAACACTCGCGCGGGTCGGCGAACAGACCGGAGCTGCGGCATAGAACTGATCAAAACGCAAGCCGGCCGCTGCCGCCGCATCGAAATTAGGCGTCTTCAAGACCGGATGCCCATAATAGGCCATGTCCCCCCAACCCTGGTCGTCCGCCATGACAAGAACGATGTTCGGCTGTTCCGCCGTCACCTCCGCGAAGGGAAACACGAAAACGAAACAAGCGCAAACAAGAAACCGGAAAGAAACAGACCGGTCACAAATGTGCAGTCTCATGGTAATAGCTCCAAAGCAACCGTTCACGAATCAGAGAACAGTGAACCGCTAATGACACAAACAAACACGCATGCTACGAGGAAAGCGCTACGCGTATCTCTTGCCCTTCTTCTAATGTGACTTCCTCACGCAATTCGATCCGCGCCGTTTGAGCGACGACTTTCATGGTGGCGGCAAGCGGCGCGTCGCCCAGCGACACGGTCACTTTCGAAACCGCCCGCCCGCCAATATTCAATGCCAAAGTCTTCAGTCGCAATTGACCATGCTTGATCGCGACGCGATTGGTTTGCGTTCGATCGTCCCGCTGCTGGCGGATGGTGCCCCAACCGGCGGCCGAGGTGAATGCCGCTCGAAAATCATCACATCCCAACCGCGGCGCAAACGCCAGGTGGCCACGTGGCCCATGGCAATTGAAACCGCAAACAGCTTGAAACACACCATAGCTGGCCATCGCGCGGGAGTAATGGTCACTGCACTCGACTTCGTTGTAGGGATTGCGCAGCGCGGCGTTGTACCGATCGTGAATGGCCCGCGTCACAGCCAAACCGTTCTGGAGCAGATCGAGTTGATCCAGCCCTTCCCAGATCATGTGTGCCGCCGCCTGATACTCGAAACCGGTCATGCATTCGTTGAAGTAGCCAAATTGCCAGTGTTTCTTGAACGCGGGATTCTTGCCTCCCTTAGGCCACGAACACATGATCAGCCCAGCATCCCCCGCCGTCGCGTACCAACGACCGGGCACGAACTTCTCTCGGAACGGCCCCACATCGGGGACGAAGCTGTATTTCCACAACGCGCGCAATGCCGAAAGCTGGTGGTCGCGGTTGAATAACCGCCCCACGTCGACCCAGTGAGCCCACGTTTGACCGAACACTTGATCGATGTAACACCCTGGGCCAACGCCGATCTTATCCAGGTGTTTCGGATCTTCGATCTGAATGAAGTACTCGCCATTATACGTCTGCTCGATGGTCGTTTCGCCCCGCTTGGCAATCGCGCGACACTGCCGCGCAAATGGCTCGTCACCCATTTCGTCCGCCATCACGGCTCCAGCTCTGAGCATTGCCAAGTACAAGGAACTGATGAAACTGATCTTCCCATACCAAGCGGCATCCAGCGTATTGGGCTGAGCACCTTCGAGCATTCCATCCGCATTACCATCGCGCCGAATCATGAACTCGATCGCCAACTTCACTTTCGGCCATAGCCGACGCAAGAAAGCCGAGTCCTCCGACATTTGATGTTCGCGCAGCACTCCCAGCACACGGCCGCAGTGCCCATCGTCAGCCGCGGCATTCGAGCTCTTCAGGTTGGTGCGCATGCCGATGCCGCCATCGGCGTGTTGGCCGATTCCGAAATTGACTCGCTCGCGTTCAATCCGCTCAATCTCGGGAAACAAGCGCCCCAACGCCTGCGCATAGTGCCAAACATGGGTGCAGGTGCCCTGGCAACATCCGATGCCTTCCCAAGCCCAAAACCGGCCGTCCTTAAAGCGATAGCAGGTGGTCGTCGCCAGTGTGGACGTGTTGGCCATGGTGCGATCTAGCAGCCAGTACGGAAGCGTCGAATCATACCAGGTCGCCACCCATTTGCGTGTATCACCAGCCAATCGGTTGAATTCTGTCGCCACATACTCAGCGACGTTCAACGCAGTATGGAAGCGAGTGGCGTACGAGTGCCCCACCAACGCTCCGCCGACACCCTTGGCACGAAAGTTCGGAAAGTGCCAAGCGACAACGAAAACAACCTCCCGCTGCTCGCCGGGCTGTAATCGCAGCAGACTCCCCACTTGCCCTATCAATTCGTCCGCGAGATCGGCTGTGGCAACCTGTGCCGACGTTTCCTTGCTCGTACTCTTTGCGGCAATATCGGCGGTCGCCATCGAACGACTCGCCCGAGCCGATCTTTTATCGGCGTCTTCCAACACGGCCAACGTCATCGTCCCGAAATCGCGTTGCTGATCGATCGCGGTAGCGTCCAGTGGTTTGTCGGTGAAAACAATATGGTCGATGCCGATGTTGCCCCATCCTTGACGAAACTGGTCAACGACCTGAAGTCGTGCTTCCTTTCCCTCCAGCTTGCGCACATCGAAAGCGGCCGGTGCCATCCGGTTATTGTCACGTCCGGTGACCGACGCGACGACCTTGTTATCCACAACGAGATTGACACACGTGCGGTTCTTGTGCGCACCACCGCCGACCAGAAACCGAATGAAACGCCTCGGGATCTTGAACGAGTCCGAGGTCAACGTGCCAGTTTGGCCGTCCTTCTCGACCACGTCTCCGCCTGGTGCCGACGCGTGACTGTTGACCACGCGTTTGCCCTTGCCGCCAACATCGCCCTGATAACCGGGAATGTCCTCCACGGCAACGGGCCCGGTGCCGAACGCCGTGCCTTCGGCCGTCCATTTCCCGTAGCCCGACCGTTCAAAATCTTCCCATACCATGTCGGGGCGTAGGTTTGCGGCCGACTCTTTGGCAAGCGGTTCAGCCGAGCATTCCAGCGCCGCGAGACCGGCCTTCTTGACAATACGGTTGCGTAGCACCCCCATTTGCTGCGTTTTCGTTTCCAAGCAAATGGCGTTCTGAAGCTGACCGAAGAGCTCCACATCCACGTCGGATTCACTGAGGTTCTTGACCCGAAAGCTCATCACCGTCGCAGGCAATGAGGAATCGTCAGCATTCAATGGGATAAACGGAGAGAACGCCTCAAGCTGCACTTCAACCGAACATGCGCTGTCTCGATAATTGACGCGGCCTATCGGATAGCGACCGTCGAACTGCACCTGTCGGAATCCGGTCGAATCGAGCGGTCGATCGGCACCATTGACACGTACACAAAAACCGACCTTGAACGGTTGCGTCAACGGCGCCGGGCTCAAGTAGTTCAGGCCGCGCATGTTGCTGTTGCCGCCGACACCAATCCCCTCGGGCAAGACTTCCTCGCGGGGCAGAATCCCGTTCTGATCGCGATTGAAAATATCCCACAGCCACAACCGCCCGTCGCCCGACAAATAGACCGTCCCAGCAAACAGCCCGCCAACCGGCATCCCGACACGTTGTAGCGAATCGGTCTCGGAATAGACATCTTTCGTGCCGCGTTCGAACAGCGACTTAACCCAAGCGGGATCCAGTCGCTTGTCAGCCGGAATCGCCTTCAAGTACTCATTCGTTTCAAACGGACCGGCCATAACAGGCCGTGCATTTGCCGCACCAAGTGCCGCCAGCGTGGCGCTGCCAATCGCCACGAATTCGCGTCGACTCATTCCGCCACAACAGTCGGCACCGGAACAATCGGTGTCAACTTCGGTGGCCGTTCGCGTGCCGCGGTCGTGGCAATCGTGATTGTCGTTCATCGTATTCCTTATTCATTCTGTTTTGAGAGCACGCAGTACCCATTCATCATGCAGATCGCGGTCAACGTACAGCAACTGAGTGGGCGATGACACAGTCTGACAGCCTGAGTCAAGATAGCCGTTCACGGCCAGGCTCGCTTTTTGCTGACCGCTCAACAACGCGGATAAACGCTACTTTCCGTAACAAACAACGCGGCCGTTCTTGAGCGATAGAAACAGTCGACCGTCAGCGGCACTCATGCCATCAAATACCGGCATCGACTCCAATTCAAATTCAGCCTGGACAGAGCCATCCGCACCGGACCGCACTTCCAGATGAACACCCTTCTCACCGCGAAACGTGGCAAGCGCTTCCGATTCCTTGACAAATCGCAACGGATTCGATTTGTAGGGCTTCAGCGACGGCGGGCCGGCCAACACGAGTTTGTCGCCAGCCAGAACCATGGCGCGCACCATGATCGACCGTTCGTCATTCCAAATGACCGATTCATCCGGATCCTCGCCACGCCGCTTGCGTTGCTTGGTCGCCACAACCGGCGCATCCAATCCTCGACGCTTTTCGCAAAACAGCCGATAGTCGTTCGCGCGGTGGCCAGTGCGACCGGCTTCGATCGCTTTGCGACCGTACCCGAATACGAACTGATCGTTGTACGACAAGATCCGTCCCGACAGCGAGCTCTTGGCTGCCCGCGCCCATCCACCCCAGCCCGCCCCGACATCGGTTCCTAACAGCCAATAAGTGCGTACAAACCAGTCTTCGACAAGAAACCCCGTGATCGAAAACAAATGCGGTTTATTGCGCTCGATTTCCGTGCCAGTAGCGTCGAAGTGCAGGTGTTTCATAAACACCGACTCGCCATCCCCTGACATGATATCGGACGTGGCGCCCGCCATGTCAAACCCATATAGCTTCCGGTCCTCGGCACCCGTTTGCTTGTCCGTTTTCGGATCGATATCCGTAACAACGGTTCGTGACAGCTGCGCGCCTGTTTGCGGGTTCAAGCGATACAGCACAATGCCACCGTCCAAGTAAGTCGATCGCCCAGCCGTGACGTAAAGCGTGTCGTTCTGAACGAGCACCGATCCGTGCGTAGGCCAAACCGATTCGAGCTGGCCAAAGGCACATATCTGCCGGTCCAACGGCGCAGTACGAAAACGCCAAACGAGCACACCGTCGGTAGCCCGACAGGCGTAAACCCAACCGTCAGCAGATCCGAACAGCACGAGTCCTCGGTAGATGGTCGGGGCACTATCGATGCGTCCAGCCGTCCTGTACGTCCACACCTGCTCCCCCGACGCGCCATTCAAAGCATACAGCGTATGCACATCCTTGGCCGCCACGTAGACACGCCCATCCACACTTACCGGCTGCGTCAGTTTGCCTCCCAAATCCACCGCCCACGACCTCGTAATGGCGTCAGGCAAATGTGTCTTCACGGCTCCGCTACGGACACCATCATGACGATACATCGGCCAAGAGGCAGACTGCGAACTACGGTCTTCGGCTTGTGAGTCACCGAAAGCGGGACCTTTTTCCAGTCGGTTTTCAGATACGGTATTCTGCAAGTCCCAATCACGCTTCGGTGCTACGGCAAAGAAACCGGACAACTTGACCTTCGGCACGCATGCACAAGCATCGGGCGGAGCGTAGAGCATCCCGTTGGCCGGCATGATCCCATACTGACAGGTGCCGCGCACCCAGCTGTTATTGCCGACCCAACCCGAGTTCAAGTCGACCACCTCAATTCCCGCTCGCCCCGTAAAGATGAATTTTTCGCTCGCCTTGTTTCGATAGCAACGGTGATGCGCCATCGCCACGTTACCCTCCTTCCACTTGATCGGCTCGTGCGCTTCGCCCGTTTTCACGTCGTAACTGCTAAAACTATTGCCGACCCATACGGTCGAACCGATCACAAACACATCGACCGGCGAATTGTAGCCTTCGCCGCAAGGAACCGCCCACAACGGGTCTCCATCGCTCAGTCGGTACGCGCGCAGTGACGATTTACTCTTGCGTGCAAACCCATTCTCGTTCCACCCATTGACACCCCATTCAATAGAACCTCTCGCCGGTAGGTCTTTTTTCGATATGTCACGATCCGCGACCAGGACCACTTCGTCCGTCATCACGACCGTCGGTACCGAAAACGCCATCCGTCGCCGCGGCGTCGGTCGATCGACATGCCATTGCTCGTCGCCCGACACTGCGTCCAAACAGGTCACACCCGCAGTACTTTGAAAGACAACACGGTCCTTGCGCACCGCCAACGTCAATGGCAACAGAAAATCTCCCTTGTCGAAATCGCGTTTCCATAACGGCTGACCGGTCTTGCCATCGATGGCCGTTATGTAACGGAAGTCCGTTGGCTTCGGCTCGCCACGTCGAAACAGCCCTTCTCCCATCCGATGCACTTCCGAGCTGCCCACTACCAGGAACAGCGT
Source organism: Planctomycetota bacterium (assembly GCA_024277285.1). The sequence continues at coordinate 16,886 of JAJRVM010000116.1, read as the reverse complement.
GTTGCCTTGGACCAGAATCTCCTCGGTATACTCCGTCCCCTTATAGACGTTCAGCACTTTACCCGTGGCCGCATCAAAAGCAGTCACCGGAGCATCTAGCCCCAAGGTGACATAAACCGTGTCACCGACCGCCACAAGTCGCCGCGACAAATGCGCCGGGCCAGAACGAAAGTGCCGCAAGTGATCCACCCAATGCGGAATCTTGTGTTTCCACAGTAACACGCCGTTAAAGGCATCGCGGGCCACCAGAGTCCATTTCCCCGTGAACCGAATCGTCGCCAATGGCGCTTCGTCCACAATGAAAAACACTCTGCCATGAGCCGAGACCGCCGAACTCATACTGGCCAACTCTTCATGGCTGCGGCCCCACCGTGGCCCTGATACCCATTGAATCGATCGGGGTGCGTTAACGACACGATCGCGCGCCACCGCGTTATTGTCCGGCCCATGCAGGAAGTGGTTCCACTGGTCGATATCATCTGGCCACTGCTTGGTTATTCGTTTGCCGTTGAGCAACGCGACGCCGTTGGGAGCCAAGACGCGCAAGAGCTCTTCACCCGCTACGCTTGTCGGCCCTTCCGACACGATCGCGTTGACCAGGTTGTCGGCGTACGGCAACGTCGTGCCGTCGTACTGGCGAACGGTCACCAAGCCACCATGTCCGCGCGTCGCAAGGTGCGCGCGTGCTCGCATCACGTCGTCGCCAGCACGCGTCAACCCTTGGACCAGGAAACGTTCGTTCAGCAACAATTGATCCGTGCGCTGGCCATCACCACAGTCAAGGTGCACGACCAGCCCTCCCTGAATTCCCGCCTCGACTAGTTGCGTGCGCAAGCTGTCCGCCGCGCGCGTTACTGACACGTTCGCCACACAGGCGATCAACCCCAGCAACAGACCCAGCTTAAACGACGGTCCAACCGCTCGAACGCTCAACAGATTATTCCAAACACCGTTACCCATGGTGCATTCAACCTCCAACTAGTGCATGCTTTGTGCGTAAGTTTCGCCAATGCGGCGCGACGCCATTCCCGACAGCGATCGTCCGCAAGACATAAGGTTTAGCGTAACAGATTTTCTCTCGACGTTTGGGCATGGCGTGGACATTTTCGCGTGGTGTAGCCCGGGAATCTTTCCCGGGCATGGGCAACGTTGGTCTCGCCAAACAGCTTTCTATTGCCGGTCGATTCAGCAGGGACGCGTTGCGAAATACGCCTATTTTGGCGCTGTGGCAATAGTGGGTCTCTTGCCGATAGAGCGTTTTCCCTGCCGGGGATGGAATCCCAGGCCACGTGTAGCCCAGAAATCTTTCCCGGGCATGGGCAACGTTGTTCTCGCCACACAGCTTTCTATTGCCGGTCGACTAAGCAGAGAGGCACGTAGCGGAATACGCTTGCTTTGGCGCTGGGGCGATAGCGAGCCTCTTGCCGACAGAGCGTTTTCCATGCTTGACCGTGGAATCCCAGGCTACATGCGATGGAAAACCGCGCCTGATCATGCAGTGGCACCAGCGGACAGAATTGTGCTCCCCTGCCCTACACGCAATAATGAACATGAAACCACGCGACCACCGTGGCACTCACACACGAATGCACGCTCACCAGAACCACAACCAGGCACAACACGATGAATTACCAACCGCCACTTGGTTTCAATGCGCCAACGGTGCACAAGCACGCGTCGCACTCGAAACGCATCGCCTTCTGTTGCGTTTTTATTATCTCAGGAACGTTCACCCTTATGTGCACTCACGCCGACGAACAGCCGAGCACTTCGTTTCAATTCGTACAGATCTGTGATACGCAGCTTGGGTTTGGAACGGTCAGCTACGAAACGGATGTCGCATCGCTGCGCCAAGCAGTGCAACAGATCAACGCGATGAAACCTGACTTCGTGGTCATATGTGGCGATCTGGTCAACAAACCAGAACCCAAAGCGTTTGCGGACTTCAAGGATCTCCGTGCACAATTCACGGTGCCGTGCCACTGCGCGCCCGGAAACCACGATATCGGACATCCTCTCAATACATCACTTCTGGCGAATTACCGAAAGACGATCGGCAAGGACTATTTCCAGTTCAAGAACAAAGGCTGTACGTTCGTGATCGTGAATACTCAGCTGTGGAAGTCTCCGGTTGATCCCGAGACCGCTCAACAGGATACGTGGTTCGTCAAGACGCTCGACGAAGCCAAACGCCGGAACAGCCCGGTGTTTGTGGTCGGGCATCACCCGCTGTTTCTAAAATCGGCAGATGAACCGGAAGAGTATTTCAACATCCCGCTCGAGCGGCGCACGCAGCTGCTCGCTATGTTCCGAGACCATGGTGTCGTCGCAATGCTCACCGGTCACACGCACAAGCTAGTCACCAACACGCAGCACGGAATCCAGTTTGTCAGTGGCGAGACGACCTGCAACAACTTCGACAAACGACCACTCGGTTTTCGCGTCTGGACCGTCGATTCGCGTCAACAGGTCAGCCACCGGTTCGTGGCGCTGGAAAAAACGCTGGAGAAATAGCGTAGTCCGCTCATCGAGCTGGGTCCCCATAAAGGCGTCGCGGGATAGCTGGACAGCGTCACTTAGCTGCTCAACCGAGGCCGTGTAATGACGAATGACGAAACACCCAATGACCAGAAAATGCCGAAATCCGAAGCCAAGAAACCGAGTACGGCGCGATCCTTGGCAGGTCGGCCGATGGGAGAGCATTCGACATTGGTTAGTCGGGCTTCCTTCGTCATTAGTCCTTGGTAATTCGTCATTTACGAAGTAACGAAATTGCAAAGTGGCGCTGTCGAAATAATAACCCCACCTGTGTTCACGCTCGTTCGCGCAGCAGTGGCCCCACGGCCTGACCGGGACGGCGTCTCGGACACGGCACGGAGTGCCGTACCACACTTCTTGTTTTTTTCTTTTAAGATCCGACCGGGCTGGCACGTCTAAGCAGATACAAGCGGGCGAAAACCAACGGCAGGCCATACCACCCATGGACAGAAGTACGGTAGAGCGATTGGTGGTCGAGCATCTGCCGAAAGCGTTGCGGTTTGCGCAACGCCTGACGGGCGACGCGTATATTGCCGAGGAGGTGGTTCAAGAGTCGCTGTTGCGCGTGCTGCGTCGCTGGCGCAGCTATCGTGGTGACGCGGCATTCGACACATGGTTTCTGGCGATTGTGGTCAATGTCGATCGCGACCGACGCCGACAACGCCACCAGTTGCTGCCGCTGCCGCCCGAAGACATCACGGCGAAGACCGCCGGACCAGACGATCACGCGGCCGCGGGCGAACTGCAAACCGCGCTGCGCTGCGCAATCGACCGACTACCAGACCGGCAGCGTGAAGTCGCGTTGCTGAGCATCGGAGAAGGGCTTGCCACCCACGAAGTTGCCAAAATACTCGACATTTCGGACGCCAATGTCCACACGTGCCTGCACTTGGCACGAAAACGGATTGCCAAAGCAATTGGATTAGACCACGCAAACCGTGAACCGACATGAATCCCAACAAATCAGACGCCCATTTCGACGAACTAGACCAGCAGATTCGCGCTGCGTTGCAGGTGGACGTTTCGCCACTGCAGATTAAACGGCTAGAGACATTCTGGCGCGACAAATCGCTTGCCGACAGACGCCAGAAGATATTTCGCCGATTCGCAGCCATGGCGGCAATGATCTTGATCGTGCTGGCGGCCTCGCACAAGCTGTGGAGTACACACGCCGTTACCCCATCCGACCCTAACCAAATAGCTGGTGCTGCTCCTGCCACGCCCACCTCGCAGCCTAAGGATGCGTTCCCTGAATCAAGACCCATACAACTCACGGCGGAAAACGCACACTCCATGTCTCACGGTCGGCCAGCGACCGCCTATGAACAAATCATGTTCAGTGCACGGAGTCGGCAGCGCAAGATGGTGCAACGCAACGCAGCGTTCAACGCGATTGACAACGTCGTCGAACGCCTTGCCGGCGACCCCAATACAGATCCCCGACAATTGCTCGCATCCGCGGGCATCGCACTGCCAAACGCCGAGCAATTCCTGCTACGTCGCCTCAACCGTCCGGATGAGCCGCGCCGGGAAACCGTCCTGCAGCTATTGGCCGTCTGCGGAACGCCACAATCAACCGCCGCGATCTTGCAATTGAGCCGCGACCCGGCAATGCGTGAGCAAGCGTTACGCACACTGGAACAAACGGTTGGCAGCGCCGGCCTAGCGCGTGCCGCAACACAAACGAATGACGCAGGTCTGCGTACCGCCATCTATCGGCGGCTACTGGCAAACGCGACAAGTCTGGATGCGTATCTGTCACTGGTGCAAAACGATTTCCTTCGTGATGAAGTATTGGTAGTGGCTGACGAGCTTCCTCGACCAATAATCGACGCGCTGCTTCAGCGACTCAATGCGGACAAACAAAGCACGCGACTCGCCGCCGCCTTCGTACTGGGACATGCCAACGGTCCGATCGTGACGAAATCACTGATCGACTTGGTGTCTGAGAATCCAGCAAGCCCGACCGAAGCCTGGCTCGCCTTGATAGCGCGTCGCGGCCAACAAGCCGACCAGTTCCTGACCTACGCAACGCGACAACCACGTCTACTCGGGCATTTCAACCGCGCCCGCGTCTATTGGTCCCAAACCATTCACTGAGAACGTGTTTTGAAAATGGAAAACAATTCGTGTCTAGCGTTTGTCAGGATCTTTTGGCGGTCTCTCTCTGGGATCTACGCGCTGCGGCCCCACAGCCCTAAACAGTCACTCTTCCTATCAGCGAACACTACCGTCACCTGAAAAAAACGGACACTCACTTCGTCACTCACTTACCGGAAAGGGATTATCATGCGTCTTCGATATACAACGCTCTGCAATTCACTCCTGGCATTCGCGGCCGTCGCGCTGCTGTATCAACAGCCGGCACAGGCCCAAATCGGGAAACGCGCACCGGCACGACCAGCCGGCAAAGCCACTAGGTCCGACCAATTGGTACTGCGAACTTACGAGGTTGCCGATCTGGTCACGAACGTGCCCGACTATCCGTACACGCAATCCAATCGCCCACCTTTGGGTGGCGGTCTGGCGCCACACACGATAGCTAGACCAGGCATCGGACACGGTGGCATGGGTGGCGGTGGCATGGGTGGCATCATGGGAATGGGGGGGGGCGGCGCGCCGGGAATGGGTATGGGCGAGATGGGAGGCGGCGGCTACGGGATGGCGGGCGGTATGGGTGGCGGTTACGGATCCTCGCGCGACGCTGCGGGAACCAACCACTCGATCGACGGCCTATTCTCGGTGATCAAGCGAATGTGTTCCCCTCCCTCCTGGCGTGAAACCGGCGGTGTGGGCGACTTGGAAGCATTAGGTCACTCGCTTGTCGTGCTTCAATCTCCGGCTGTTCATCAACAAATCGAAGACCTGCTCGAACAACTGCGCAAAGGTTCTGGCAAGCGTAGAACGGTTGCCATTGACGCCCGCTGGCTCTTATTGAACTCGGATGACCTCGAAAAACTTGCCGTAGCCGACGAGCAGGGAATTCTGCAAGTCGATCGCAAAGTGTTGGCCGAGTACACACGGTGCTCAACAAGTATCCGCGGCATGACCAACTGTTTCTCGGGCCAATTGGTCTATTTGATCAGTGGTACGCGGCAGAACGTGGTGACCGGCGTGATCCCCGTCGTTGGCAGCATTGGCAATCCGCAGGAATACGGCGCTCAGTTTGCCTCGCAGCGCCAAGGGGCAAGCACGATCTTCGCCATACAGAACGCCGCGTTGAGCCGCAAGCAAAGCGTCGGCTATCAACCGATTGTCGAAAAACCGAACTTCGGCGTTTTGTTAGAGATCCGCCCGACACTCGTTCCAGAAGCTGGCGAGGCCATTGTTGACGTGCGCTCGACACTGACCATACCGGGCAAGTCAATGGCCACGATCAACACACAGCCACGTCAGGCACCGGACGCTCCAATCGTCGATCGCGTGGCGATCGACACCCAGGAGCTGGCAACAACGCTCAGCGTACCACTTGGCAAACCGATTCTGGTGGGCGGTTTAACCTACGTCGCGCCGTCGTCACTGGAACTCAAGCCAACCACCGGCGACGCCCACCAGTCAGCTCCCCAGGAAACGCCACAACTTTATCTGATCCTGGAGTTGCGTACGGGAGCTGGCAGCTAATCCTCGTGTTACGTGACACACTGCGACAATGAACTGCGGACCCGCCTTTTCCCAGGCTGGAATGTACCAACGACGTCCGCAGGCATCCTGCGTCGCACTGAGAACGTGTTTTGGAATTCGCAGAGGAGCGGCTCGGTGCCGAAGACCGCTTGGTTCCGCTGCACGCTGGAGGTTGAAAGCGAATCGGTGCGAGTTGGGAAGCCTTACTGAGACGCTCTCTTACCGCAGCACGGCCCACATCAGATCAAGCAAGCGGTCGACCTCTTGGCGAGTTTCCTCGTCGAGCTGCCATTGGAACGGTGCGCGCCGAGCGGCACTGGTAAAGATACCACGCTTGACCAAGATGTACTTTTCGATGGCCAGAAAACCATCCAAACCGGCTTGCAACTGCAACGCCACGATGGCACAGATCGGAAAGTAGATACGGTACGCTCGTTCCTGGTCGTCCGATTCCAACGCATTCCACAACGCCACGACGCCGTCCAAGAGGTCAACACCAGGCATCGTTCCGACGATCCCACGCCGGTGTGCATCGATCAGCAACATACCGCCGGAACCGTCCAACAACCGCGCTCGGCCGTTCGTGCGGTCGCGCAGCGCGGACAGGTTCGGCCCGACCGGCGACGCCTCGGGCTTGAACAGAATCTTCTCGTCACCGAATTGCTCCAGCAAACGTACACAAAGATCCAGCGACAACTCGCGACCGACGTACGACGATGCGTCCTGGACGATGAGCGGCACGGCGACTTGTTCCGCCAACGCCGCGAAATAGCCCCACAGCGCGTCGTCCCCCAACGCGGTGCTAATCGGCGGGATCGCCATCACCGCCTGGCACCCCGCACCTTCTGCAGCGCGGGCCAAGTGCACGGCTTGTGCCGTGCTTTCCGCCCCCACGCTGGCAATCGAAATGCCTCGATCCCCCGACATTTCGACCAACGCATGACTCATTCTGATTCGCTCTTCGGTGGTCAAACGCAACACTTCGGAGACCATGGCCAGGCAGACGCCGCTGGCACCTTGATCGTAGACCCAGTCGATCTCGCGCTGCAGGCAAGTGTCGTCAATCTCACCATCAGGCTCGAACGGTGTGTGCAGTACGGGCAGGACTCCGGCAACAGCATTGGACATTGAATGTTCTCGTTTTTCTGGCACGGTTCACAGCCTTGCACGTACACTCGGTTTCTCAATCCACTCGCCCAGATACTGGCGTTGCCGTCGCGTCCGGTCACGACCGCGTCGCGGCGATTTCCAGCGCGCAGCCCAGCGCCGCAACCGGTCACTTTCGGCTACCGTAACAAAAGCCCCAATCCTGCTGACTATCGCCAGCAACCTTTTCGATGCGATGCGGCTGTGAGCTTGCGGTTAAACACTCTTCTGAACCGCGGCCAGCACGTTTTCTAAACCGCCACGTGCGAACGGTGTCTGCCATACTTGATAGATATCGTGGTCGTAGCACTCGGCCGCCGGCAAGTAGCCGATCGAGCCGTTCATGATGTTCCCGACAACCACATGCCGATCGGGAAACTGCCGACGCAACTCGCGCTGCAACCACGAATACGACTCAGCCATACTGCCGACCAACAGCGCGTCGCCCATTTCCCATATCCAAACCGGCAACGGAAATGTTGGGCCATCCCCCACTGCTGCGCGCACGATGCGACGGCGCCGAATTCGCTCCTTCAATGCACGATCGCCACAGGCGGCCCATTGCTCGTCCAACTCGCTAGCGGTTGGCCATTCTTTCAGCGGCAAATCAACAGTCACACATTGAGCCTTCAACCTAGAGGCAATGGCTGCACGTTTTGGTCTCCAGAGTGCCAACGGCGCACCTGACTCGACCACGCCGTCGTAGCACAGTTGCGTTGCCGGTGTCTCCATGTCTTCAAGTGTTGCCAAGACACTATACGCCAACTGCCGGCCATGCCGATCCGCAACCTGTGGATCCGCAACGTACTGGTAACGTGGCGATAGCTCGCCCGAGGCACCTTGAAGAAACAACGATGGCACACCCGTTTCGTCCTGAACCGTCGCGCGCAGCGCGCCCACATAATCGGGCGAGATCGCGCGGTTCTCCCAGGCCAGTGTCGTCGGGTGGCAAGCGTAGTTGCAAATCGTCGCGCGCAAATGTCCCTCGGCATCGGTCACTCGCCCCACCAACAGCGTGTGATCGGCCTCGATCGCCGGATTGTACCCACAGATAAACCGCCCAGACTCGGAATTCGGTTCGGGATAATCTCGCACCGATGCCAGTTGGCAATGACCAGAATGCCAATCGAGCGTGCCAGCGAACGCACCCTCGAGGGCTTGCCGAGCGGTTTCGATGGCTGTCACCGTCAGGTGCTCGATCCATTCCGCCAGCAGCGCGCCGCCGGGCACTTCCGGTTCGACCGTGGTCAAGGGCGGCGCCGCATGCGTATGACTCAATGCAAAGATCAGCGATCGCGGCGCAAGCACCAGGGACTCGAGTAGCCGTGCCTGCGTCGCGTTCCACACCTGCCGGGATTGCCACCAGCTGGCATCGGCTTCGATCAACACCAATGGAGTCTGTTCGTCATCCGTTTCGAGCGTCACAACCGAGAGCGTCAACGGACGATGAACGGACTGCGCAGTGTCGTGCTGCGCCGCACCCCAGCTTCGCGAGTAGATACCGATCGGCGGCGTAATATCCGCGCGCGCGATCCCGATCCGCCCAACAAAACCCGAGCGCTCGCGTCGCCTGTTCCAATTCGCATCAGCCATCTTGTACCGTTCCCCCTTTGCCCGCTTCCACCGTGGCAACGACCTCGGTTTTACCAGTCTCCGACACTACCATCTTGATAAAAGACCCGTTGCAATTGCTCTTGCTGGAACGGATGTTTCTTAACTTCCTCTTCATTAACCGTTACGCCAAGCCCCGGTTTTTCACTGGGGCGCACCACGCGTCCCGCAATGTCGACCTGGTATCCCTCTTCAATCACATCTTGGCGCCACGGTACGTCGTTATGCACCGTTTCGCAAATGATATAGCTCGGCTGCGCGAACCCAAACTCGATCGATGCCGCCGTGCTAATCGGGCCCTGTGGGTTGTGCGGAGCCAACGAAATCCGGTGTGCTTCGGCCAATGCGGCAATTCGGCGTGCTTCCGTCAAACCACCGCAATGCGTGATATCTACCTGACAGATTTCGCATCCACGCACGGCAAACAGTTGCTGAAAATCGGCCAAACTGGTCAGGCGTTCGCCAGTAGCGATCGGTGTCGTTACGGCCGCGTTGATCATGGCCAGCGAGTCCTTGTTTTCCGGCCAGCACGGTTCTTCCAGGAAATAGAGACCGTAGGGATCCAGCGCTTTGGCAAACTGCATTCCCATCGCCGGTGATGGACGCGCGTGACAGTCGACCATGATGTCGATCTCCGCGCCCACCGCATCGCGCATCGCCGCCACGCACGCTTCGGCTGCCTGCACCGGCTGCCGCCCTTCGAGTGGCATCGTGGGTGGCACGGCCATCGCTTTGAAGGCGGTGAAGCCGTCTTCCACTGCCTGTTGCGCCAAGGCACCGAACCGCTGGCTGTTCTCGACCGGCGTCTCGTAGAAGTCTTCCATTTTGCCGCCGCCCAGGTGGCAATAGAGCCGCACGTAGTCGCGCACCGGACCGCCCCATAGCTTGTGACACGGCACTCCCAACGATTTACCCAGGATATCCCACAATGCCAAGTCGATGCCGGCGATCGCAGTGGCACGGACGATGCCACTGCCGTGCCAGAAATGCTGACGCCACATCATCTGCCACAAATATTCGATCCGCGTCGGATCCTCTCCCAACACCAGGCTCGATAAGTCCTCGACCGCTCCAACGATGCTGCGCGTATGCCACTCAAGCGTGGCTTCGCCCCAGCCAACCAACCCTGGTTGATCGGTGACCACTTTGACCAGCACCCAATTGCGCATGCGTGCGTGACAAACCAACGTTTCAATTCGTTCGATCTTCATGTCAACACCTCGTACGGGTTGCGCCCGCGAGTTGAGAGTTATGAGTATAAGAGCTATGAGTCCAGGGTTGAGAGTCCAGAGACGAAGCCGATGTCGTTGGGTAACCAATCACAGAGAAAGAGGCCGCCAGCGACCTACTGGGCCAGCAACCTACTGGGGCAAGGAACCGATGATGAGCGTGAATCACGAAACGTCGTCCAACCATCGCCGCTTCTTCAGCCCTTACTGCATTCTTTCAGATCGGTCGTCGCTCGTACAGTACAGGCGCAACGCGCTCAATCGGGCTTCCATCGGTTGTGGTTTGTGCTGGCCGTTTGTGTTAAGACTTAAGAATGCACAATCGGACCGGCTCGGCATCATTCATTGCTCGACAATAGCGTGACGTGCCGTCGGTTCGTGTGCACGTACTAGAGAATCGCCGTAGCCGTTCATGGCCCCCGAGTGGAACCGGTGCTGCTCAAGCCACACCGGCACATCCGCCTGTCGCATATACAACCGAAGAGAAGTAAGCCCGACGGGCTGACGCGACCGGTGCCGTCACGCGCCTGATTCGGGCTAGCGTTCGATTCCAGGCCTGAAAGGGCGATATACAACGACGACGGTTGTGTCGGTCCTCCAAGCCTGAAAGATGTCCCGCACCGATAACGCCGCAAGCGACCACACTCCAATCCTCCAAACCGCGAAAAGGTCTCCAATGCCATCACGCCTCTTGCCTTCACACCTGACGCTTGCCTTGTGGGCCTCGCTCGTGGCGATTCCGGCCGTTGGTGCGACGGGCCAACAGGCACCGACCGTCATGGGCGTCGAAAGCGAGTTCTTGAGAATCGCCGTCAATGCAGACGGACAGATTGTCGAATTCGTGGATCGCCAGCGTGACGACAACCGCTGCGCAGCCGGCAAGCCGCTGGCGCGCGTCAAGAAGCAAGGCAAGAGTTACGCCTCGTCCAAAGCCACATTCTCAGATGATCTGCTGACGCTCGATTTTGGCCCGGCCAACGTCTCGGCCACGTTGCGAGTCAAAGTCATGAAACGATACGTGACCGTTGAGGTTGTTTCCGTTTCGTCTGAACAGATCGAAACGGGTCAGTTTCTCGAATTCCGCAGTATCGATGATTGCATTCTCTTCGGCCGCCGAGGAGAGGAAATTTGCAAGGTCCATCCAAGGGGCCCAGTTCCGCAACTCGTTTCTGGTGCAAACGAGATCGCGTTTTCGAGCGAACAACAGGGAGACATCGCATCACGCGCCCGTGTCACCGTGATAACAGAAGGAGCCGCATTGCGTGGCACAAACCCGCCAGATCAGGTCGACTGGGACCTCTTGCACGACAGTGAATTTGAAAGAACCAAATAGCCACGGCGGCAACATGACCGTCCTGAAATATGAGATACTGACAGCAACCTGGAATTCTATCCCGGTGCATACACAGGAAAGATACCTTCCGCAAGGCAGCCGTTAGGGCCCACGACTTCGTAACGGTAGCCAAATCACTCCATCCTGACATTTTACCTTCCAAGGAGACCATCATCATGCTGAAGCGTTCTATCATTATGGCAATCGCTGCCCTGGTCATATCGCTGAGTTCCACGAACCAAGCCACAGCGGATGGCAACAACACCAAGATCCGTATTGGTATCATCGGCCTGACAACATCGCATGTCGATGCGTTTTCTAAAGCGATCAACGATCCCAATGCGACCGGCGTGCTGGCCGAGATGCAAGTGGTGGCGGGCTTCACAGGCGGGATGCCGGACAACAAATCTAGTTGGGGACGTCGCGAAAATTTCACCAAGATCCTGCGCGATCGAGGGATCACGATCTACGACACGATCGAGGAGCTAGTCAAGAACGTCGATGCCGTCATGCTCGAAAGCGTTGATGGACGCCCGCACCTGGAGCAGGCCAAGCCAGTCATTGCTGCCGGCAAGCCGCTGTTTGTCGATAAACCGATGGCGGCTTCACTGGCCGATGTGATCGAGATTTTCCGCCTGGCCAAGGAAGCCAACGTACCCTGTTTTTCGAGCTCATCGCTGCGATACTCCGAGCAGTTCCAGCGTATGCGCAACGAGAAACCAGCCGGCGACACGATCGGTTGCGACACCTGGAGTCCGTGTTCGTTGGAAGCACACCATCCCGACCTGTTCTGGTACGGCGTCCACGGCGTGGAAATCCTCTACACCATTATGGGAACCGGTTGCCAAAGCGTCACGCGCGTCTCGACGCCCGGTACTGACCTGGTCGTCGGCGTCTGGGACGGTGGCCGGATCTGCACGTTTCGCGGCATCCGCGAAGGCAAGGGCGGCTACGGTGCCACCGTCTTCGGCAGCAAGGAAATAATGTCGGGCGGCAAGTACGATGGGTACAAGCCTCTGTTGATCGAGATTGGAAAATTCTTCCAGACCGGCAAGCCACCTGTTTCAGCCGAAGAGACGATCGAGATGTTCGCGTTCATGGAAGCTGCTGACGAAAGTAAGCGTCAAGGTGGCTGTCCCGTGTCCATCAAGGATGTCATGAACAAAGCGCGCGCGGTTCATGCCGACTCGAAGTAACCGCCAACCGCCCAACATCCGCCGGCCCGTTTGCAACGCGCAACGGTTTCGAATCACTGCCAAACGCCAAACAACTTGGAGAACCTCACTATGCAACTCCGCTCGTTCTGCGTGCCGTTCATCACAGCCACGTTGCTCCTTACATTCACCGCGCACGGCATTGGCGCCGAACCGAACCAGCCCCTGAAGGCCGGCATCATCGGTTTGGACGCGCACGCGCCGTCGTGGGCACGCATCTTCAACAATCCCGATGCCGAGGGGGAGTTGGCCGACTTGACGATTGTCGCCGGTTACGCCGGCGGCAGTCCCGATATCCCCAAGAGCCATGACTTGCTCAAGAACGGGATCAAAGTATTCAAGGAGCTCGACATCGAACTGGTCGATTCCATTGCCGAGTTGATCGACAAAGTCGACGTGGTTCTGGTCCTGAGTATCGACGGACGAGCTCATTTGGAACAAGCTCGACAAGTTATCGAAGCAGGCAAGCCGGTCTACGTCGACAAACCGATGGCCGCATCCGTGGCCGACGCGCGACGCATTTTTGAACTGGCCAAGAAACACAACGTGCCCTGTTTTTCAAGCTCGTCGCTCCGTTTCGCGCCCGGCACGCAAGCCGTGCGCAGCGACCCGAAAGTCGGCGCGATCATTGGCTGTGATGCAAACAGTCCATGCGGCATCGAACCGCACCATCCTGACTTCTTCTGGTACGGAATCCATGGTGTCGAAACGCTATTCACCATTATGGGTGAAGGGTGCGAGACCGTAACGCGCGTGCACACAGAAGATACGGACGTGGCCCTGGGCGTTTGGAAAGACGGTCGCATTGGGACGTTTCGCGGGCATCGCAAAGGACCCCATACCTACGGCGCCACTGTCTTCGGGGCAAAGAGTGTCGTGGAATCGGGCAAGTTCGAAGGGTACGAACCGCTGTTGGTCGAGATCGTCAAGTTCTTCAAGACCGGCGTCGCCCCGGTCAAGCCGGAACAAACGCTCGAGATCCTGGCGTTCATGGAAGCGGCCGACCGGAGCAAAGAGCAAGGCGGGCGTCCCGTGAAACTGGAGAAAACGCCGTAGCCGTGGCTTGGGATTCCACGCCGAACGCAAAAAACGGTGTGGCGATACGATACCAGCGGAACGGTACCGTTTGCACATACGATGCTTCTCGTCATTCGCGGCTCAGATGGCCACGTTAGTGTCGCCACGGTTCAGCGGAATCGCTAACCAAACGCCGACATCAAGGAAGCTCATCTCGGTACGCTCTATTCCCAATTCGGCAATATCAGCTAGCGCTTGGGGAGCGAGAAACTGGTCGTCGATCCACAGACAGAGTCATTCACGAACAGCCCCAAGGGGAATGAAATGCTCAAACGGGAATACCGAGCTCCGTATACGATTCCCGATCAAGTCTGAGCACCCGCCGACCTCACATTGGAGCCCTCCGCCATGCGTTGCCTCTCCCCTGCCCTCTCCCTCGTCCTCATTCTACTCTGCGCAGGAAGCGTTTTCGCCGAAACGAAATACGCCGATCGATTTGTATGGGTGTTTGGCTGGAACCTGCGTCAGGACCAGCAGTTGGACGAAATCGAGCAGGTCTTGGATACGGCGTCGAAACATGGTCTCAATGGCGCTGTGATATCGGCCCAACTCGATACGCTTTGCAAGAAACCGCCCGCATTCTTCCAGCGACTCGGCAAATTGAACGAATCCTGCAAACGAAACCACCTGGAGTTCATCCCTGCCGTTTTCTCGGTCGGCTACGGTGGTTGGGCCCTGTCACACGATCCCAACTTGGCAGCGGGACTGGCCGTGGAGAATGCGCCGTTCCGAGTCGATGGCAATGAAGCTGCCTTGGTCCCAGATCCAGCAGCAACCATCACGAACGGTGGCTTCGAGGATTATAAGGGCGACCGGTTCAAAGGATTCAACTTTCACGACGATCCAGGAACCATCAGCTTCGTGGATACCTCGGGCAAACATGGTGGCAAGGCGGCGCTGCGCATGCAGGATTTTGGCGCCAACCAGCATGGTCATGGGCGCGTGATGCAAGAAATTGCGGTCAAACCACGGCGTTGTTATCGTATGACACTGTGGATCAAGACCCAAGCGCTGAACCCCACGTCCGCGTTCAGAATTCAGGTTCTGGCAGGCAAACGGACGCTCGCCCCGCAGTCCTTTTCCCTGCCCTCGACCACCGATTGGCGAAAGATCACCATGGTCTTCAACAGCCTTGAATTCGACAAAGTGCGGCTGTACGCCGGTGTCTGGAAAGGAAAGTCGGGCACGTTTTGGCTTGACGACTGGACCCTCGAAGAAATCGGCCCGCTTAACGTGCTCCGCCGCCCCGGCACTCCGGTCCGCGTGTGCAGCGAGGACGGCAAGACCGTCTACGCCGAAGGCCGCGACTACGCGCCACTGGTCGATCCCCACTATCGCCCCACGCGAGTCGACCGTGACGCCCCCACACTCAAGTTGGTACCAGGCACGCGGATCAAGAACCATCAAGCGCTGCGCGTCAGCTGGTACCACTCGCAGGTGGTCCACCAATCACAAGTCTCCGTCTGCATGGCTGAACCGAAGCTGTACGAGATCATGGACCATGAAGCCGCTCTGTTGGCCAAGCATGTGAACCCGCAACGTGTCCTGTTGAACATGGACGAGATTCGCATGGGAGGTACTTGTGCTGCGTGCCGTGGGCGCAACATGGGCGAGTTGCTGGGCGAGTGCATTACGAAACAAGTGACGATCCTGCGCAAACACATGCCGAATGTTCAAGTCTATATCTGGTCCGACATGCTCGATCCGAACCACAACGCCCATGGCGACTACTATCTGGTCGAAGGAGCTTTCACCGGATCGTGGAACTATGTCCCCAAAGACTTGAAGATAGCGCTCTGGAGTCGCGAACCGCGTTCCAAAAGCCTGCAGTTCTTTGCCGACCAAGGGTTCGAGACGATCATCGCCTGTTACTACGACGCGGACAACCTTGACGAGGTTGTAAAATGGTTGAAATTGACCGACCAGACGCCAAGCGTACGCGGACTGATGTACACGCCATGGCAAAAGAAGTACTCGCTCCTGGGCTCCTTCGGCGATCTGCTGCACGGCAAATGACGCGCCCGGCAGCCACGGACGCAAACAGACGCTGATAAAGAGGCTCTCCGCCGGGCATGCCCCGGCTGGGAGCACGACTGGTCAGATACCAGCAGCGCGCCCTTCGTCTTTCGTCGGTCGAACGGAACGCTTTCCATTAACCGTCGCGCTGCCGAGGCCGCATCAAGACGCGGTTGGCTTCAACATTGGCCGCTCGCCTTTCAACCGAGACGCCACTTGAAATTGAGTAATGGTTTCGCGGTCGGCGTGACGAGTCGGTTGTGGCGTTGAAAGAACTGCGGTGTGCGTGTGTGCCACTGCATGCGCGAACGCATTCGCAAACCCAATCGATTTGGCACTGCTAAACGCTTAACCAACACGCCGTCACACGCTGCACGCAGTGCGAACCGGCGAACCGCTTTCCATTTTGCAGCTCGATCGACGCTTCACACTGCTCAACTCGGCGTTCTCGTGTTCGCGTCGATTTGTGACTTTGTTGGGGTGTCTGCCGTTAGCAAACGTACGGAATGAGCAGTGGCACGGACGTGCGGTGGGAAGCGTGTGCACCTACCGCGCTGCCGCCCGCAAAAATGCCCTCTCGGGGCGTTCTCCCCCATCGCCTGGACTCACTCGCAGGCAACAAAGCGGCTTCACGACCGCCGCGATCCCGGTGTGCGCGTCATTCGTCTGATTGCGAACACTATTGAGGCAGGCGTCGTTTTAGAAAGTTGCCCACGGTATCGTAGGAATAGACGAACTCGTGGATCTCCTGGTCGGTGGCATCGAGCCAGACTTCGCGCGTCAACTGGTAGAGATCGTCGTATTCGAATTCGATCTCCCGCCCGTTGCCGCAAGATTCAAAGATTCAAAGACACCCTGATTTTGTGGCTTGGTTCCCGATCAGCGAGTGCTAGCAGGTAAGCAGTCCAACCCAGGCCAAGCGAGAACGGCACCCCGCCAAACTTAGCATCTGTCTTCGCGCGAGCTCGCAGTGCAATGCGGTCTGCCACGAAAGTTGCTCGCCCTTTTCGGCCGCGTGGGGTACATTGAAGGAGTAACGCAAGTTACACCACCAAATCTTGTCGATTTGGCTTAGCGACGCGAGACGCATGGCTGGCATGG
>JAJRVM010000003.1 GCA_024277285.1 Planctomycetota bacterium | reverse complement strand
TAAAAACAAGCCAATACCAAACAATATCTCAATATCAGTGTCGTGGGGAGCAGACCGGCGCAGGCCAGCGACCGGGTGGCAGCGTGCCGCTCCAGTTGAGCGCAGCGCACCGTTCCCTCAATTCAATACGTCCGTGCATGAGTGTGTTTACACTCGATCGATACAACGCGCGAATCCAACACAACCGAACTGCCTACTTCAGAGCACCAGCGCCGACGGTCAGCGGCGCACGCCACCTTCGTCCGCAGTCTCTTCTGCTTGCGACAAGACGATGGAGACGACGTTGCGGCTGCGGTCGAGCCATCCTCTGCGGGGAGCAAGGTAGTCGTCCACGCCGTTGGTGAATCACCACCAGTGGGGGCACTCGCCGCCACCGTCGCGGCCGGTCGATGGCCAAACACAATTCGGCGGCGACCATGGCCAATCACGGTGGCGCACCGGGGCACGGTAAGGCACCGTGACGGCGATAAATTGACCTACATCAAGTCGCGCTTCTTTTTCGCTCGATGAAGCCGACAAAATCGGAAAAAACTTGGCCAGGCGGCTTGAGGGACGTATGGATAAGGGGTAGATTTGGCGGGCGATTAATGGCTGAATCAAAATCACAAGTCACTTTCCGTAGTGCTCAGCCGATTGCACACGAAATGGAGACGCGAGCTCATGAGTGGCGAAGATCAAGTTTCGCGCCCCGCCGGTGATGGCGAATGCGGCGACGAACACGGCGGCGAAACGACCGATCGGCGTGAGTTTCTGTCCAAGACATCGACCATTGCCATGGCCGGTGGCTTGGCAGCTGGCTATGGCGCATTCGGCGCAATGGGGGTGAAGTTCCTTTACCCTGCCGATAAGCCGAACGTCGCACTGCGGTTTGTGGCGATCGTCAACGACTTCAAGGTGGGTGAGTCACGAGAATTCACGACCCCTTCTGGAGCAAAAGTGGTCATCGCTCGTCATGGCGAGGAGCCGGACGCGAAAAGTTTCATTGCGCTGTCGAGTGTCTGTCCACACCTCGGTTGCCAGGTCCATTGGGAAGAGAAGAACAGCCGTTTCTTCTGTCCTTGCCACAATGGGGCATTCGACCGCGAGGGAGTAGCCACCGAGGGACCGCCGGCGTTGGCCAAGCAGTCGCTGAAGAAATTCCCGGTGCAAGTGGTCAATGGCCTGCTGTTTATCGAGGCGCCGATGAGCACGGTGCGCACGAAATTGGCTCGGCTCGACATTGATTCGATACAGGCTCAGCCGCCAACACGGGAGGCTTGACGTGGTAAGTGCACGGGAGTGGTTTGCGGAACGCGTACCGGTCGATGGCGAGCAGTTGCGCGAGTTGACGAATGAACCGGTACCGAACCATCTGAAAAAGTGGTGGTTCTGTCTTGGTGGCACGCCTGCCTATTTGTTTGTGGTCCAGATCGTCACCGGAATCTTGCTGGCCATCTACTACCAACCATCGACGAGTGCAGCATACGACTCGGTTGCCTACATCACGAATGAAGTGAACTACGGCTGGTTCTTTCGCAGCCTGCACAAGTGGGCCGCGACATTCATGATCGCGGCACTGATCTTGCACCAGATGCGCGTGTTCTTTACCGGCGCCTACCGGCGGCCGCGCGAGTTGAACTGGGTGGTCGGCATGAGCTTGCTGATGTGCACTCTGGTGATCGGCTTTACCGGCTACAGCTTGGTGTTCGAACAACTCAGCTACTGGGGCGCCAGCGTCGGTGGGAATATCGCCGAGGCGACACCGGTGATCGGCCCAATGGTCAAACATCTGCTGTTGGGTGGCGATACCTATAACGAGCACACCCTATCCCTATTCTTCATATTGCATGCGGCGGTTTTGCCTGGCACCCTGGTCCTACTGCTGATTATCCACATCACGTTCATTCGCTTGCACGGGGTTACGGAATTCACCGAAGATGGGACGGAAGACGCGGCGGCAACGGGGCACTTTAACTTCTTTCCCGATCACATTCTGACCGAATTAATCATGGGCCTGGTCCTGATGATCATTCTGTCGGCCCTCGCCACGATTCTACCCGCGATCATGGGGCCGCGAGCCGATCCGTTGACCACCCCCGAAATCATTAAGCCGGAATGGTGGTTCTATGTCTCTTTCCGTTGGCTGAAGCTCTTCTCGCTCACCACGGCGGTGATTAGTTCCGGGTTCATCGTGACCGCCATGTTCCTGTGGCCTTGGATCGACGCGGGGCTGCGAAAAGTTACTGGCATTAAAGATATCAGTGTATACATTGGGATTCTGGCTACGTTTGCCCTGATCGGCTTGACCGTCTGGGAAGCCGTTGTCGCCCATTGAGTTATTGCCATCGAGTTTATTGGTAGAGACCTGTTCGTGTCGCGACCATCCCAACCGCAACCTCGCGGTTGATCGTCGCTGTGATTCCTGGAAATCAGTCAGCATTACGTCGCAAGAAAAGGCGTGAATTATCATGAGTCTTCGTACTAAGCAGTTGGTCATCGCGGCACTTGGCGCCCTGTTCCTCATTTCGTTGATCTTCGTTCAATGGATGGAGGTGATTCGCAAAGGTGAAGAGACCGGCATGATCGCGGCTCACATCAGTGCTCCAGCCGATTCAAAGGATTGCGTGGAATGCCACCAGCAGACCAAGAACACACCCGGCATTGTCGACCAATGGAAAGGGAGCACGCACGCCTTGAAAGGCATCGCTTGCTATGACTGCCACAAGGCGCGTGAGGAAGACGCCGATTCGTACAAGCATTATGGTAAAATCATCGCCACGATCGTGACCCCCAGGGACTGTAAGGACTGTCACGAACGTGAATACAAGGAGTTCACCAACAGCCATCATGCCAAAGCCGGCAACATCCTCGCCTCGTTGGACAACATCCTGGCCGAAAAAGTGGAAGGGAACCGCGAACCGTTCAACCCCCACGGCACCACCCCGGGGCGCCCCAAACTGAGCGGCGTGAATTTGGTCAACGGCATGGCCAGTGTGAATACCGGCTGCAAGCAGTGCCACGGTGCACGCGTCGCATTGGTCGGAACCGATGGCAGCCTGATCACCCATCTCGATCTCAAACCCGACCCGGAAACTGGACTGCCTACGAACGAGGCAGCAGTCAAACTGATCAAACGCGATGACTCGTCCGACAAGAAGCCGATCCTCGCCCCGAGCACATGGCCCAATACGGGCATCGGCCGCAAGAACCTCGATGGCTCGCTCGGCTCCTGCTCGGCTTGCCACTCACGCCATGACTTCTCGCCACGTCGAGCGCGACGTCCTGAAAACTGCGGCAAGTGCCACCTCGGCCCCGATCACCCGCAAAAGGAAATCTACGAGGAATCGAAACACGGGATCGCGTATCGCGACTTGAAAGACAAAATGAACCTCGACTCGACCACTTGGATCTTGGGCGAGGACTATACGCAAGCTCCCACCTGTGCAACGTGCCATATGTCAGCCAACTCGATCGATCGCCTCGTCACACACGATCCTAGTCAGCGGATTTCGTGGACCAACCGGCCCGACATCAGCAAGGCAATGGATACCGATATCGACGGCAAGGTGATCGCCGAAACCGACCCCGCCAAGCGAAGCCAGATGTTGGCAAAGGTTCCCGAAGGCGACTTGAAAGACGGCCAACACCAACCGAGCACTTGGCAAGAGAAACGTGAAAACATGCAGAATGTCTGCAAGCATTGCCATACACCGCAGTATGTGAACGCTTTCTATTCCCAATACGATGATTTCGTCAACAACTACAACAACAAGTTCGGCCGACCTGGCAAGGCGATCATGACCGCTCTGCTCGCAAACAACTTGCGTACCAAGGCGAACTTCGACGAAGAAATCGAATGGACTTGGTTCTATCTGTGGCACCATGAAGGTCGTCGTGCTCGCCACGGTGCCTCCATGATGGCTCCCGACTATGCTCACTGGCACGGGATGTACGAAGTTGCCGAACGGTTCTACATGGAACTGATCCCGCAAGCACGCGAACTGGTTCACCAAGGCGAAGAGGCCGGCAAGACCGAAGCGGCCGAAGCCGTCAACAAGGTGATCGAGGAAATCCTCGCTCGACCTGAGCATAAGTGGTTCGAGGAACAAACCGCCAAGCTCAATTCGGCAAAATCCGAACAGCCGGCTGAGAAGAAAGAGTAACGTCCGCTGCGAGCCACGGCTCGCGTCATCCACGTTGAACAACATCGCCGCCGCAACGTCTTGTCCCATGACACGTTGCGGCGGCTTTTTTTGTGCCCCAAGGCACCGGCGTGGCTCAACCCCGCGTCGGGCCAGCTACCAAGCTCAAACAACAAGCTCTCCGCCGGGCCTGTCCCGGCCGGGAGCACGACTGGTCAGCTAACAAGCTGGCTCTTTCCCTTCGTCGGTCGAGCTCAAGACTTGCCATCAATCGCCGCTTCGCCGAGACCGAAACAGGACGCGGCTTACGTTTCCCCTGTAGCTCGCCAGTTGTGGGCTCCGGCTGGGGCAAGCCCAGCGGAAGCCGGCTTTGGGCATCGTCGTTTGGTAGCTCGCCAGCTGTGGCTCCGGCTGGGGCAAGCCCAGCGGAAGCCGGGCCTGTTTACGTTTCCCCTGTAGCTCGCGAAACGCTAATTCGTCTCTCGTTGACACAAAAAGTGCCACCAGCTGACGATCCGTTTGCCGCGCGATCCCGTGTTGTTGCTGCTCAGTAGCCATGACTGTCAGTATAGTGCGTCGCCAGCGGCCGCTCCGGGCGCAAAAACCTGAGTTTTTCTAGATTCGCGGGACTTGTGCCTCTGGGACTCGCTCCCACTCTCCCACTCTCCCACTCTCCCACTCTC
>JAJRVM010000115.1 GCA_024277285.1 Planctomycetota bacterium | reverse complement strand
TGCGGTAGCAATCGACTTGACAATGATGGCGATCAATTCATCGCTCTCATCGAGCAACGGAGACAGTCGGGATTCCGGCAACAGGTCGGCGCATATAATCAACTCCAGGCGAGCATTGTGACTCGCGCAGCTCTTTTTCGCAAATCCCCATCTTGTGGATGAAGTCCTTCTTGCTTTCGGACCCACGGGCCTCGGCGTAGTTTGGAGCAGGTGATGTGCCACACCGGACAAGCTGCCCTGCGATATGTCGGCCCAACCGCGTGTCCGGAATCGCGTCGACTACTTTGCCAATGCGCGCTGCAAACTTAATCAGTCGGTGTGCCAAGTCATCGCCAATCCGTCTCTTGCGTTTTCCCATCTTCGCTACCTAATTTCCTTTCCAAGGCCAGAAGCTCGAAAGATCTCGTGGCTCGTTGCTCCATTCCCTATTGCGCATTCCCTATTTCCGATCGTCATTGTCACTCGCTTCGACTTGGAAACTACCCCGGACTATTGCAATGATTTCGGGAATTCTTGGGCCGCGAAAGACATCTAAAAAGTAGGCAGACAACCACTTCTTGCGACGCTTGGAGGCTCGAAATCGCTGTTGCCCGTCCTCCTCGTCAAATCTTAACCGCTGCCGACTCCATTTGGGGGAAAGGGGGCATTCTGCGCACTGGAAGCTACGGATCTACATCGAAAGCAAATGCGTGATTCTCTACTCAATTCTTGACTCTTCGTGAATAATCCGGGCTAAACGCCTCTACTCCTGCCAGACGCGTGTTGATCACGCCGGTCGGTCCGCATGAAGCCTTTTCTGGTTAGGCAGGCTAGGCGGCTTAGTGCCACGCCTAGTGAAGGGCTAGGGGAAGTACGCAAGACAACGCGGTTGGTAGGATCTATGCGACAAATTATGGTGCCGCGGATGATTCGCGTCGACGGTATTAATTGGGATAGTGGGTTGGAGTCTCCTCATGCGAGACACGAGCGTCCCCCAGACGTGAGTTTCCCAAGGTATCAACGGACGCAATCCAATTGTGGGAACGTTCCAATGGAGACATTCCATTGGGTGCTTGCGGTCTTGCCGCACCATGCAACTACGAAACCGAGATCAGAACCATGTACCGAGTCATTGGCGTACAAATCTGGATCATGTTAGTCGCCGTCGCATTGTCAGGACTGACTGACGCAGCAATTGGCGCTGAGACGTTTGGGTACACCTCGCGTAAACCGCAACTTTGGGAGACGTCGCGACCGCTATTCGAGGCCGAACCGGGCCGGAACCTTTATTGGCACGACCCGTTTCTTGGCAGTTGGGAAACCTGCCGTGCCTGGCCGCCGGCAACGAACGGATGTGCGCCTACATGGTACGCTAAGACCGAGATGATGGCATTGTGGCGCGACAATAAAGATTCATTCCCGTTCGCCACGCTCGGGCCACTCGGTCCGGTTGCCTTGAGCACTTCCGATTTCCGCTCCGACTTCCAAGCAGGAGTCCGTGCGACGGTCGGCAAGACGCTTGGCGATTGGTACCGGTTGGAGCTTTCCTACTTTGGCTCCTACGCGTGGGATGATTTGGTAGCGGTTCGCAACCTCGACGCCAATGACGCGGGTGATACGGGCAATTTCTATTCCCCTTTCTCCGGTTTCGGTAACCCGGTGGGAGTCGTCGGCGCGGATTACAACGAGTTTGCTTCGTTGCGAATTCGTTCACGGTTGGACAATGGCGAATTCAATCTACGCCGCCGCATGCTGATGCGTCCCGGCAGTTACGAAGCGTCGTTTCTGATCGGTGCGCGCTATATGCAAATTTCCGAGGAGTTTGACTACCAGACGCAGTCGACACTTCCGGGTCCTTTTCCGCGTACTAACGACGTGTTGATCGACACGCGTAACGAGATGATAGGGATTCAAGTCGGTGTTCTCGGCCAGTTCCTGTTTCAACCTCGCTGTTGGATTGATTGGGAAACGAAAGGTGGTATTTTCCAGAACCGCGCCAGCGTCGCGCGTGGATTCACCGTGACTGAAGCCGGTGGCCAACTGTCGTCGACCTTTGGCACCGATCAACTCGATCGGACCTCGTTTGTCGGTGAAGTCTCGGTGCAATTCAACTATCAATTCTCGCCAGCCTGGACGTTTAACGCCGGTTACACGGCGATGTGGGTCACCGGCGTGGCGCTAGGAGCGAATAATTTTGAAACAGATCTTGGCATGCTTGCCGTTGGCCCCACGTTGCTTGATCACAGTGGCGAAGTTGTCTACCACGGGCCGAGTGCTGGCTTGACGTTTGCATGGTAACAAGTGGTGCTCGCACGCCAATTTGTCGGGTCGCGGCTGCGAAACTCTGGCATTGCATCGATGCGTCGAGTCTAGTCACATTGACATGTTGCGATAGGGCGATTGCTGATTGCATGCTAGGGATATCCCCTAGTGCCTTGCTCGTGTGCACGTCGTTTTATTTCGCATCTGGAACGTTGCCCCCTTTCTTATGAGCGCGATAAGTTCTTGTCTGTGCGCCGGACGATGAATCGGCGATTTCATAGACTCGGTATCTTACGCACCATTGGTGGGAGTCTTCGAGAAAAGGCGACGGTTTTGGATTGACTTTGCCTGACCTCGCAAACCATAATGCCGTTGGTGCGAATGGGAGTTGGTCGGTCTCTTGCCGCGACTCCCGTTCTGTGATTGGCTAGGCTCCCTGGGGCGCAACTCCGGGCGCAACTCCGGGCGCAGCTCCGGGCGTAACTCCGCGGATGGGTGGAATCTTAAACGGTGTCTATTAACCTCCAGTCTCTGGTGCGTGCGCAAACGTTCTACTGGGTCGCGGCATTGCTGAGCGGCGTTGCGGTACTGTTGGCCGTTGGTCCGTTGCGTTTCGAGCGTCCGACAAATAGTAGCGTGACGGTCGATCCATCGGTCATCGACACCACTCCCATTCGACCGACGGCGCTGCGACCGCAGTACACAATTGGCAGTTTCACGTTTCATTGTAATGAATGCCACCGAAGCGTTCCCACTCCTCATGCGGCTGGCCAAGAAGTAACGCAACACGCCGATGTCGAGATGGCACATGGCATTAATTCGCGGTGCCTCAACTGTCACCATCCCGTGAATCGAGAAGCGTTTGTGGACGACTATGGTAAGGAGATTCCCTGGGACCAACCACAGCTCCTTTGTGCCAAGTGCCACGGCCCGGTCTATCGAGATTGGCAACATGGCTCACACGGCCGGATCAATGGCTATTGGGACCTATCGCGCGGTGTCCAGGTTCGGCTGAAGTGCGTCGAGTGCCACGATCCTCATCATCCTCCATTTCCCCCCATTGCATCAGCTCCAGGTCCGAAGACACTGCGCGTGCACCCGAGCGAACATGGCAAGCACCACGGCATGCGGAACCCTCTGAGACTGACTGACAACCCTTCCAACGGCAAACCACAAGACGCGTCGAACGAGGCAAGTGGAGAGCACGAATAATGGACAACCGACGTGACGGCTCACCTTCCGTGCCTGATTCGAACGTACCGGACCGCGTGGTGACGCGACGCCGGTTCTTGTCAGGTGGATTGGCGGCCGTGTCGGGCATTGCCGCTTTGGCCGCGGCGGCCTCACCACTGCGTCATGTCGATCTTGACGATCTTCCAACGATCGAGGAGTTTCTGCAGAAGCACTATCAGGAGATGACGCCGGAAGACAAGGACCAAGTGTTCGAGCGGATCCGTGAGGCGGTAAAACGTCGGCACGGGGTTGATGTGACAGTGAGCGATCCGCCGCCGATGGACGGTGTTGAATTCGTCTATGGACTCAATATTTCGCGTTGTGTCGGTTGCCGGCGTTGTGTGCATGCGTGTGTTCACGAAAACAATCAGTCGCGTGATCCCGAGATTCAATATATTCGCGTGTTGGAAATGGAGCGAGGGAGCATCGACGTCGAAAGCTCCAACCACTATTACGAACACGAGGCGTTGCCACATCCGCACAAATACTACATGCCGGTGCAATGCCACCAATGTGCAAAACCGCCGTGCGTCAAGGTGTGCCCCGTCAAGGCAACGTGGACGGAGCCGGATGGAATAACCGTGATCGACTATGACTGGTGCATTGGTTGCCGCTATTGCGTGGCAGCCTGCCCCTATTGGGCACGCCGCTTTAATTTTGCCGAGCCGCAGATCCCCAAAGGCGAACTCAATCCGGATATCGCCTATCTGTCGAACCGGCCCCGCAGCAAGGGCGTGACAGAAAAATGCACGTTTTGCTTGCAGCGGACGCGCGTCGGCCGACTTCCCGCATGCCTTGAAGTCTGCCCGACGGGGTCGCGCAAATTCGGTAATGTGCTCGATCCTGACAGCGAAGTGGCTTATATCTTGAGGCACAAACGCGTTTACATATTCAAGGAATCGGTCGGCACGATTCCTCGTTTCTTCTACTACTTCGACGAGCGGGGCAGTCGGTACCGTGATCCGTTGGACGAGAATTCTACTGGCACTGACGAATGAAAAAATATTTACTCTTTCTCTGGGACTGTTTCCGGCTCAGCTTCGTCGGCGATTGGCGCTATTATCTTTGGATGACTCTGCTGACGATCATAGCGCTGGTCGGTTTTCATTGCTATTGCGATCAATTCGTCAATGGACTGATCACAACCGGCATGACGGATCAGGTTTCCTGGGGCGCTTACATCGCGAACTTCACTTATTTGGTCGGGTTGGCGGCGGCGGCCGCGATGTTGGTCATACCGGTATACGTCTATCGCAATCTGCATTTGCATGACGTCGTGATTTTTGGCGAACTGCTTGCGGTCTCCGTTATTTTCATGTGCCTTATGTTCGTGACCGTCGACCTGGGACGGCCCGAGCGGTTCATGCACCTGCTTTGGAAGTTCAATTTTCCGGGATCGATGCTTGCGTGGGATGTGATCGCATTGAATGGTTACCTGGCGCTCAACTTGCACATTTGCGGATACTTGATCTACTGCGCCTATTGTGAACGTTCGCCCTCACCCCTCTTTTACATTCCTTTCGTTTTCATCGCGATTGCCTGGGCCGTGAGCATCCACACGGTGACGGCGTTCCTCTATGTCGGATTGGGCGGTCGTCCGTTCTGGAATTCAGCGATCATTGCGCCCCGTTTTCTCGCCAGCGCTTTTGCCGCGGGCCCGGCGTTCATCATCTTGACATTACAAGTCGTGCGACGATTTACCTACCATTACGTCGCGGACGAAGCGCTGTTTACACTGCGCCGGATCATACAGGTTGCCATGATCATCAACATGTTCTTGCTGGCCTGTGAAGTGTTTACCGAGTTCTATACCGATTCGGCACACGTGGCGTCGGCGCGCTACCTGTACTTCGGGCTCGACGGCAAAACAACGCTCGTTCCGTGGATTTGGTCGGCGATTGGGATGAACCTGACGGCGTTGATCCTGGTGTTGTTACCCACCTCTCGGGGACTTGGTACCCTGAACGTCGCGTGCCTGCTGGCGATTGTCGGGATCTGGATCGAGAAAGGCATGGGACTGATTGTACCTGCGTTCGTACCGACACCGTTGGGAGAAGTCGTTGAGTACGTACCGACGATGCACGAAGTGCTTATCTGCTTCGGAATCTGGTCCCTAGGACTATTGATTTACACGATTCTAGTCCGAGTGTCGGTACCCGTTCTCGCCGGCGAAGTGACCTACGCCAAACGTTGCCGACTGCAGGACGACTCGAATGAGTCTTGAGCCTGCCCGTTGAGTCGGCTCTCCGGGCCGAAGCGTACAGCGTGCCGACCGGTTTCCCAAACGCACGTGGCCCGGGGTTCTATCCCGGGTGCAGGGCGGCCAACATCTTGTGCCAGCTTCACTGCAATCGAAAGGTTTCAGCAGATGGAAACCTCTCTGCGCTCGGGAAAGATTCCCGAGCCACGCAGTGTGGAACGCCGCTCCGCGTCGTTCGTCCCGCCTGAAGACACCCCATCCTATTGCCGCTAAACAGTGAAAAGATGGCTGCAACGGCACGGAGTGCCGTGCCAGGCAAACGCCCCTTAGGGAATCACTGTCGCGTCGAACGTGAAGACGCCTCCGTCGTTGTCGAAGACCACTCCGGTCATGGTCCCCGCGTCACGATCGATGTTCCCAAAGTACATGTCGCCGGTGCCCCAGTAGGTGTTGCCCGTTAAGTCCATCCACAGGTCCATCCAGAAGATGACCCCGACGAACTC
>JAJRVM010000114.1 GCA_024277285.1 Planctomycetota bacterium | reverse complement strand
TCCCTGGGCGAACCGCTGTTGCAGAATACCCTCTGTCGATTGGGCACGAGGGGGCGCCGGCTGTTCAACAGCCGGTAACGGTTCATCGCGGACGTGACGCTTTTCGGCCCGAGCTTTCGCTCGATGAGCTCAAAGAATGGCAAACGGCCACCTGATCGGAAGACGTTCCACCGAGCGCTGTTTTTTGCCCGTAATCTTCTTTGCCCTTCTCTCCCGTGGCGCTCATGGACGACGCGTCTGGTGGTGCTCTTTGGAGGGCAAAGAAAATGATGGGCAAAAAAGAACAGAACGGTCCATGTCCTTCTTGCCTGTGGCATTGCTGCCCTCGGCTGCTAGATGCTTGCGCGCGGCACCTCATCGGCCCTCCACGCGCAGAACAAAGACGGGATCAACAACTCCACCAGCGAAGGCCGACTTACTAGCAGCCCAGGCGGGGTTCAAGAGATAGTCGCAATGGGCGAGGTTACGCTGGACAAGTAACTTGAGACTTTGGACGCCTATTCGGGTCAGCCAGTCTAAGACGTAGCACTGTTCGCGTCCTCCTTTCCGTAACCGGATACGCCGAGCCTTATTCGAGAGAAAAACCACCTTGCCGTTGGTATCACAGAGAAAGCCATCGTACCAAATTCCGAGGGGGGGAGTTTGCAAACCGAGCTACTTTAGGAGTAAGCTAGTGGGTGCGACAAACAATGACTGTTTTGACGACCGGATGTAGCGGGTCCAGAGGTAGCGGGTCCAGAGACCGATGCTGCGGATTGCAACATGGCAACACTCTCAACCACCCCCTGGCCCATCGAACTCCTGATAGGTTCACCTGCTGCGTTTGGTTGAGCAGTTTCACAACATGAAGACCACGCGAGCGAGCGTGGCCTGCTGAAAGGAAAGGTTGACGATGGTCACCAAGAAAACCATTTCACGGCGGCGGTTTGTGGTCGGCTCTTCGACCTTGCTCCTTTCCGGCACCGCAGTCCATGCGGCTCAACAAAGCGGCAAAGCCGCTTCCACAGAAAAGCTCGCGTTGCAGGGTGGTCCGAAAGCGGTCGCTCAATCGGCTCCGCCGTTAGTGCGTTGGGGCGATCCCGAACGCGAGCAGCTTAACGCGATGCTGCAACAAAAGTCGCTATTCTACTGGAAGGGCGCGCAGACCGGGCTGTTGATTAAACGGTTCAAGAAATTCTGTCCGGTCGACTTCGTACAAACTTGCTCGTCCGGCACCGCCGCACTGCACATCGCCGTGGCCGCTGCGGGAATCGGACCAGGTGATGAAGTGATCACGTCGCCGATCACCGACATGGGTACGATTATCGGAATCTTGTATCAGCAAGCGGTCCCCGTCTTCGCCGACCTGGGTGCCAGCACGTACAATCTGGACGTGGCCGATGTCGAACGAAAAATCACGCCCAAGACCAAGGCGATCATTCCCGTTCACTTGGCTGGCAACCCATGTGACTTGCAAGCGCTCAAAACGTTGGCCGATCGCCACAAGTTGACGCTGATCGAAGACTGTGCACAAGCCTGGGGGGCGCGCTATCGCGGCAAGCCGATTGGCACGATCGGCGACATCGCTTGCTTCTCCCTGCAAGACTCGAAACAAGTTACTTGCGGTGACGGTGGTGTCGTCGGATCCAATGACAAGAGCTTCGGCCCCATGCTGCAAAAGTATGGCGACAAGGGCTACGACCGAGTGGGACGCAGCGGGCTGCAGACGTTCGCCACCAACTACCGGATGAGCGAACCACAAGCCGCAGTCGCCGCCGCCCAGTTGGAACGGCTCGAGAGCATCGCAGAAAAACGTTCACACCTCGGACGGCTGTTAGGCAAAGGAATCGCCGGTATCCCCGGTTTGCTGCCGCACGAGATCGACGACCAGGACCGATGCGTTCATTATTTCTACATGTTTCGTCTACAACCCGAGGCGTTTCGATGTAACCGCGCCGAGTTCGTGCGGGCATTGGTCTACGAAGGCGTGCGCGCGATGGGAGGATACATCCCCCGCACCATCTACCGCGAAGCCGTTTTTCAAAAACACGGGTTCTTCGCCGGTCAGTGGCCAGTCAAAGAAATGGGGCTCACCACAATGGACTACACGCAAGTGCAATGCCCCGAGGCCGAAGCAATCCTCAAGACCGGCGTGCGCGTGCTCCTCAATGAAGCCATGTCCGACGATTATGTCCAAAGCATCGCCAATGCGATCAAGAAAGTCGCCACTCATTACGCCGTGTAGATCGACGCAGTGTGGATCGACCCAGTGTGGATCGACGCTCCGCGTCGTCACGCGCCCGCACGGTGCCGGGCTGCAAGTAGCTGAGCCCGCCAAGGGCTCAGCCCAATCGCCCGGGGAGCATCTAACCCGCTGAATCCTGGCGGTTCCCGGTGGGCTGCTAATAAGCCCGCTTAATAAGCCCGCTTCTGTGACCGTTTTTCTAGTGGTCAACACGACGCTTTTTGTTCCAGATTGACGCGTGCTGTGTTCGAGCAGGGGTAGACCGTTGCCTCGGCGCAACGTTATCCACTAAACGCTATTCTTTGCCCCTAATCTTCTTTGCCCTTTTGCTGCCCTCACGCTCATGGATTCCGGCCTGGCTGTGCTCGTTGCAGGGCAAAGAAAATGACGGGCAAAAAAGAAGTGTCATGCCAGCCTCGCTCCTGCCCGCATGATGCCTGACTTCAACTGCTAACTGCTTGCCTGCGCGCGCCACGTCGACCACTCGCCCACGGAACAAAACGGGATAAACAGAACCACCACAACTCAGCAAGCTTTCGACAGCCCAGGCTACTGTTACTAAGAACCCCGCGTCAGCGGTTTGCCAACGCGGGGCGTTTTGGGTCTCAAGAGTTTTGGTGATCGGTACCAAGAGACCTCAGAGGGGCCGATCAACCTTTCCCCTCACACTGCTCCTCCCGGTGGTTCTAGCACGATTGCTCCTCCGTTTCGGGATCAGTGGAATCGGTCAAGCACCGCCTTTGGACGGCACATAGAGTAATTATAGCGAGGCTTTCCCCATGGCAATGCCTGAAAACAGCAACTCGTCGTAAACCGCTTGCCAGTAATGACTTCTGCTAGCACGCTAAGAATTAGCCACGGAGACACATGGCATTTTCGAATCGAGCGACTTACCCTCTTTGCGCGCCCCCAATCACGGACGCCCGTTACACAGCCCCCCAAGTTGCGACGAATCGAAATCTGCCTAGCCGTAGTCCCGCAACTTAGCTACACTGCCTCGCCAACACGCAGTCAGCCAGGAATTTCGCTGCCGGATACCGCGCAATGCACGTGAATCTACCGATCCCCAACGCACTGCTCCCCAATACGCTGACCAAGCTGTTCCATCCCATGAGCAGGACTAGGCGAACGGCGTTCCGCGTGGCCACTCCCTGCTACTTCCTGCAGTGGTTGGGGATCTCCCAACAGCAGTTGAGCGTGGCATGTGCCGAGCAGGTCGTGCAAGCGAATTCGTATATCGATGCCGCGTGCAGCAGTGGCGACGACGAACACGGCCCCACGCCTCGTTGCCCCGAAGCACTCGACGAGACGGTGACGTATGCCACGTGCGTCGCCACCGACTCCCTTCCCTCGGAACTTGGCGCGGCGCACCAGGCGATACGCCACGCGTGGCGAGCGCGGGTGACGGCGAGCTACGGTCGCGTGCTGGCACGATTCAAGCAACAGCGACCTGCCGCAGTCGTCGTGGTACAAGGTTTTGAACCACACAATGCCGTGGCTCGATGCGCTGCCCTGCACCTCGATATTACCGTCATCGCGGTCGAGAATACGGCGATCGCCGATCGAATGGTATGGGATAACGTCGCGGGCATCACCACGAACCGCAACGTGGCGAAGAGCTACTTCTGGCGTTTTCAGAACCGAATAGACCTGCGGACAAGCGAAAAGTATTGCCAACGTTTGATCGAGCGGACAAAGCAATTGAAGTCGGCCGAACACCGTAGCCCGGCGACGCGACAGCAGCACTCGAGCGATCGCCCGACGGTCCTATTCCTCGGTCAAGTCTACACCGACTCGTCGCAAGTCTTTGGCCTGCGGCGATGGGCGTCCCCGTTGGCCATCCTGCAACAGTGCGTGCGATGGTGCCGGCAGCACGATCACGATTTGGTCGTAAAACTGCATCCGAAAGAAAATGCCGGCAACAATACCATCGACGATCGTCCTTACGACCGCTTGACCTATCGCAAGATCACAAGTGATCAGCCCCTGGCGCGCGCGCTGCGGGAAATGGGTACGATTATTGATGAAGACAACTCGTACGACACGTATGAACTGATCAACAACTGTGCGCTGGCCGTCACCGTTAATTCGCAGGCGGGCCTGGAAGCTTCGATTCGTGGTAAGGGAATCGTCGTGTGTGGCGACGCGTTTTACAGTGGACTTGACTTCACCTGTGATGCGCCCGATCCACTCTATTTCGACAGTGCCATGCAGGCAGCCCGTCACAACGCCTCTGAAACCACGGCGCGAGCCAGACAATTCGCTTATATCTTCTTTGAAAAGTACTGTCGCAAGAAGAATGCGGACGAACTGCTTCGGCTCGTCAAGGAGAACACTTAGTGCCCCACGTTTCTGTCATCGTACCGCTCTACAATGCGCAGCGCTACATCGCTCGTTGCATCGAATCCGTTCTGCACCAGACACACGCGGACTGGGAGTTGGTTATCGTCGACGACGGGTCAACCGACCGATCGGCCGAGATCGCGTGTGGCTATGCCCAACAGGACCAGCGCATCAGCGTCCTGTTTCATGAAGCACACGCCAACAAAGGAGTATCGGTAACGCGTCGCAAAGCGATTGACCACAGTCATGGCCCGTATATCGCGTTGCTCGACGCAGACGATCTGTTTGCGCCGACCAAGCTAGAACAACAATTGCGATCGGCCGCCAGGCACCCCGAGTGCATCGTCTACCACTGCGGTGCGCAGTGCATCGACGCGGATGGAGCGATCATCGCGGGTCCCACTTGGGCCGATGCGTTCAACGCTTTTGCACGACAAGAGCGCGTCTACTCGTTCCGCGACGATGAAGCATTCCTGCAGCGCAACAGTGTCCTGAATTCATCCGCTCTCGTCCGCGCCGTCGCACTGCAACAACAACCCTTTGGCTTCGACCAACTGTTTCAATACGAAGACTGGACTTTGTGGGTCCTGCTGGCGGGCCAAGGTCCGTTTTTCGTACAACCTGATTCGCTCGTGCAATACCGCGTTCACGATGCAAGTGCGACGACCAAAGTCGTGCAATCCCCGCTGGTTGCTATCTACTCGCACATTGAGTTCCTACTGTCGGTCATCGCGTTCACCAGCGATCAACTCGTTCATGATCGAGCGACGAAAGTGGTCGAAACCATGCTCGCCGAAGCGGTCAAGCAGTACGGTGCGACCGCCCTGGCGAACAACCTGACGGCACCGTTCACAGCGACACTCGATGCCGCTCGCCTGGCAATTGCCCCCAAGCCGCAGCGGCGCAAGTGGTATCGCCGCTTCCTGTGGCCGAGATCCGCACCGACCGGAGCATGAATCATGCCGCCGTTTTTGCGAACCGCGAGAGCCCTCGAGCTCGAAACCAAGCGGATCAGGACGATCCACGCCAAACTTGATACTACCGGCAACGTTACCCATGAGGACCGTAAGCCATGGCCGCAGAACTGACTCCCACACCATTGCCCCCGCCGCAAACCGACCATCGCAACGGGGCGCGGGAAGATGATCGGACCGGTCAGCTACTGGCCGGTCCCGAGTGCTGCAACGCCGTCCGAACGGTGATCGAACGGCGTCGTTCGGTGCGTCGTTATTCCGACCAGAAACTGACACCTGAACAGCTCGAACTACTGTTGCGCGCTGGCATCAACGCACCAAGTGGATCGAATTGGCAGAATCAGCGATTCCTGGTAGTTGACGACCCGTCCGAAATCACGCGCATTGGCTCGGCACGGTTCGTTTGGCCATACCAGAACGGCGCTCCGACACGTATTCGGGAATCGCATCCCGGTGGTCTATTGGGACACGCTGCCGCGTTGATCTTGGTCTTTGTCGATTCAAAGGAAAACGATCGGCGTGGAATGGGCGAGTATTACATCTGGGAACCACTCGAGATCCAAAACTGCGCCGCGTCGATGCAGAATATCCTGCTCCAGGCCACGGCGATGGGCCTGGCCACGTGCTGGATCTCGGCGTCCGACTCGATGAACCGCACACGACTGATGTCAGGCCAATCCTGGCGTACCGTGCTGCAGCAGTATGACATCCCCGGATACTACAAGCTGCAAGGCATCATTACGGTCGGCTATCCGAAGCACGTCGACGAATCGGGGTTCCCGATCGGCGAATCGAAACATGGCGCCACGATATGGCAAAGCACCGCGCGGCGAGAAACCGAATACTATACGGTCGCGCGCAAATCAGAAGTCCGCCATCCGCCGATAACGCTTTCCCGTTGGGAGTCTTGGAAACTGAAACTGTTTTCCAAAACACTCAAGCAATTGCTTCGTTGGACAAGCTCGTTGGATCGACGTATCCATCGCCTGGAAATCCCTAAGGTCATGAAAGACCATCCACAGGACAACAACCACGCGAAGGCAGCTTAACGTAACGCTATGGCGAAATCGCCTTTCTATCGGCCACTTCCCTGGGAGCGAGGCTCTTGAACACTCACGATGCAACCAACGCAAACGAGATCCGCGTGGCCGTCGCCGGCAGTTACGGCTTCATGGACATCGGCGACGAAGCGATGTTGACCGAGGATCTGGACTATTTACATCATGAGCTCGGCATCTCCCGCGAACAGATCTATCTATTCGGCGCTCAGTCCGACTATGTTGCGCAATACCACGACCACCCAACGGCAAACTGTATTTCGTCCGAACTCCTGGTCCACGACGCGATGACCATACGCAATCCGCCACCGCGTCCCAAGAGCGTGCGCAAACGGATCAAGGCAGCGCTCCGCAATTACCGACACCCATCACCGGCCTCGGCGGCACAACGCGCGCTTGAACAATGCGACGTTGCCCTTATCACCGGTGGCGGCACAATCAATACACGGGAAGGACGCCGATGGAGCCTGGAGCGTATCCACCTGATCGTCTCGGAATTCAAACGCTTTGGACTGCCGGTCTTCATGAGCGGCCAGACGATCGGACCGCTGGGCGCCAATCGGGAAGACGACCAACTTGCGCGCGAAATCGTCGAAATGGTTGCGGTGTTGACGGTCCGCGATGCCGACTACTCGCGCCGCTATCTGAACCTCATTGACGCGCAGCCGCATGAACTGATCGAAACGTTTGATGATGCTTACTGCCTGCCCTACCAAGATGCTCATTTGCCCGACGACTTGGACCAACTGCTCGATACACAGCGCGTGGCCGCCGTTAACGTGACCGACTATACGGCCGACGACCCGGTCAAACGGCAGTTCGTCGCGGAGACCATCGAACAGCTGCTCGTCCATGACCTGGTCGAACACGTGGTTTGCGTTAGCCATACGCCGGGTGATCTGCAACGCCTGTGGATGATACGCGACATGGTCCAAAACGACTGGAAACCACGTGTCACTGTCCCCGACACTCGGTATTGGCGCGACGCGAGCATTAAACGCTTGATCTCACGCTGCGCGATCGCCCTCGGCGGTCGGTACCATTTCATCGTCTTCGCCGGTACGTCCAATACGCCCTTCGTCGGCATGACTGGCAACCATTACTCGTATGTCAAACAGGACGGCTTCGCGCGCCCGCTGGGGCTGTCCGATTTCATCCTGACGGAAAAAGAAACTTGGGACCGCGACTGCCTGATGAGTCGAGTGAAACAAGCGATGGGCACGCATCTGTCACTCGCTCACCTGTTCCAACGCCCTTCCGTTTCGATGGCCCGGTTCGGAACCTGGTTGACCGACGACCTGCAACTTATTGCCTCGCCAACGCCACTGAAGAAATCCGCGTAGCCTGAGAATTCAACTCAAATGAACTTGCTCAAACGAATTTTGCGTCCCTTCCGCGTCGCGATGGGAAAACTTGTGCTTCTGCCTGAGCGTCCTTATGTCCAGCCCGAGCTTGACTGGAACGCCAGCATGACGCTCATCGAAAAAGCTGCCAGGTTCATCGTCAACGACAAGATTCCGGGCGATTATCTGGAGTTTGGCGTCTTTCGTGGCCATTCGTTTGGCAAGGCGTATGAAGCAATTAGTGCGACGTTCGAGCAACGCGTGTCAACCGCCTACAATGCCTCGCCGGAAGACAATCAACAGCGTCGGGAGATATGGAACAACGTACGCTATTTTGCTTTCGATTCGTTTCAGGGCCTCCCTGAACTCGACGGCGTCGACAAGCAGACGGCCGACTTCGCGGCCGGGCAGTATTCGGCCAGCATGGACGAATTCAAGGCGAACATTGTGGGCTCGGGGGTCGACCTGGATCGAGTTGTCTGCGTTCCAGGGTGGTTCGAGGATACCTGCACCGCCGCAACCATCCAACGACACCAGATGAAGCAGGCCAGCATCATCTGGGTTGACTGCGATCTCTACAGTTCAGCCGCTACCGTGCTGAACTTCGTAACTCCGCTGCTCCAGGATGGCACGGTGGTGATCTTTGACGATTGGTATGCCTATCGTGGCAACCCACGACTGGGCGAACAGCGTGCGTTTGCCGAGTGGAGTCAATGTGTGGACGGCTATTC
This sequence comes from Planctomycetota bacterium, assembly GCA_024277285.1. The sequence goes on along the minus strand of JAJRVM010000114.1, from coordinate 10,236 downwards.
TTTCACCGAGTTCCACAAAGAGGGCACGTATCGTAACAGCTTCATCGCCTCAAGCCTGCAGGTGAAATGACAGCGGAGTTCAATGCACCACTGGGCTGGCTTGGACAATTTCTCAACGTGTTCCGCGGTGACCTGCTGCGCTGCCTTTCAGGCCTTAAGGCTTGCGGAACAGACAATGGCACCTTGGTTTGAAATCGCAGAAGACCGTGGCATCGACCACATAGTCCTCGGCCGCCACCAGTGTTTGCAAACCGGCCCGCGTCGCTTCATCATACAACTGCTTGCAACTGAGCCCATGCCGCACATGCTGGTTCGGGTCATTCCGATGCATGTAGCCGAGTAGACGCTGTTTCCATACCGTTACGGTCGGGAAACTGGGCGACGGGTAGTTACTCGGAGCCTGCACGTAGAGGTAGCCACCAGCCTTCACGTAGTGACATAGGTCTTGAAACGCACGGTGCCAGTCGGGAATATGTTCCAGCACGTCCGTCGATAGCACCAAGTCAAACGTCGTGCCCGAGATACCTGCGACCTCCTTCCACGGAATGGACTGATAGCGTCCACTCACTGCGGTCGACACGGAATCAGGCAAATCAAGTCGGTCTTGAATGTCAACGAGCGTTCCTTCAGCGGTTGGAAACAGTAGCAAGACGCCGATCGACATCGTACCCGACCCCGCTCCCATGTCCAGAAAACGCAGAGCCTCTCCCGTCGACATGCACTGGCGGAGGTCATCGCGGAGGTAACGAATGCGTTCCTGTTCGGAATGACACAAGTTTGCGATGTAGGACTCAATCATATCGGTCGGTCTTCCGTTTGTGGGGGGGGGAGACGCGTCGTTACGAGCCGCAGCAGAGCTTTGCGGCGCCGTGAACCTCGGACTGGCAAAGCATGCAAGTGCTAGCACTCGCGTGAAGCTAACATGAGCAGACCGTACCGTAGCCGCCACCAAAACGGCGCGGCGCAGACATTTTGCTAGCCGGCATGATTGTAAGAAAGGCTTGCGATCGAAACCACAGCAAAAAACCTGGCCTGTGCCGCTCCCCCTCGGTTCGCCGCGCGAGACAGCCGATGGCCGATTCGAGGGTGCCAATTATCAACCTGGACTGATTCTAGAGCAGCGAATAGACTACTCGCCCCGCGCTCGTTTGGAGGCCCAGTTCGGGGGCGACCGCCACAGCGATCGCACACCATCCACCTGCCCTCAAACTCCCGCCGCACCGGCAACCAGGAATGACGCTAGTAATTCAAACTCCCTTTGACCAGAGCCCAAGACGAGACAAGATTCTATGGTTTTCAGTTCTGTTCTTTTCCTCTGCATTTTCCTGCCGGCCCTGCTAACGGCTTATTACGTCGTGCCCGCTCGAATGCGCAACCTTGTCGTACTGATCGGCAGCCTGTTGTTCTACGCGTGGGGCGCTCCTCAATTCGTCGTCATTCTGGTCGCGACCAGTTACCTTGATTTTGTCTGCAGCCGCTGGATGGTTCGGTGGCAACACGGCTGGCGCGAGCGTCTCATTCTATCATTGGCAATTGCAGCGAACCTAGGGATCTTCCTGTACGCCAAGTACATGAATTTCTTTGTCGACCAGGTGAATCAGGTGCTGCAGTTAGCCCACCATGACCCGATCACGTGGACAGCGGTGGTGATGCCGATCGGTATTTCGTTCTTCACGTTCCAGAAACTGAGTTATCTGGTTGACGTCTATCGTCGAACGGCAGAACCGGCGCGCAGTTTTGTGCACTATCTGTTGTATGTATCGCTCTTCCCACAACTCATTGCCGGGCCGATCGTGCGGTATCACGACGTTTCGCAGCAATTGATCAAACGGAGCTACTCGGACGAGCAGTTTTTGGTGGGTGTATGGCGATTCGCCGGAGGGTTGGCCAAGAAAGTCATTATTGCAAACACGTTGGCGACCGTGGTCGACACGGCGTTTGGCGGCACGCAGGCTGCCGCCGCAGACCCACATACACTGACCTGGGCCGCAGCCTGGTTGGCCGCCGTTTGCTATTCCCTGCAACTCTATTTCGACTTCTCCGGTTACAGTGACATGGCAATCGGATTGGGAAAGATGTTCGGTTTCCATTTCCTGGAGAATTTCAACTATCCGTACGTTTCGCGTTCGATCACCGAATTCTGGCGCCGCTGGCACATCTCGCTGTCCAATTGGATGCGCGAGTACCTGTACATTCCACTGGGAGGCAACCGCGTAGCGTCATGGCGTGTCTACGTGAATCTGTGGATCGTGTTTCTGTTATCCGGATTCTGGCACGGCGCTTCATGGAACTTCATTGTCTGGGGCGGCTTACACGGGGCGTTGCTGACCGCTGAACGCTTTGCTCACAAACACAACTGGGCACCATGGCCTGCCGCATTGGCCATGCCTCGCACACTGGTATTGATCGTACTGACCTGGGTATTCTTTCGCGCGTGGGATCTCTCTCAGGCCACCAGCTACCTTGCGGTGATGTTCATGCCGTTCGCCCAGGCCACGGCGAGCGTCACCGTTGCGTCCCTCATGTCACCGCCGCTCTATTTCGTCCTGGCCATCGCCATCCTGCTTAGCATCGCGCCACTCTGCAGCCCGGCCGGAACGTGGCTTGGAAACTGGGCCGTCGAGCATGGTGGTCAGCGCGAGCAACTGCAGCTTATTCTGCGCGCCACCTGTAGTGTGGTGCTGCTGGTCGCCAGCTTCACGCTGCTCGTGTCGTCGTCGTTTAACCCATTCATCTATTTCCGATTCTAACAACCGCTCTTATGAACCACCTAATCCGTAACGCGTCAACCAGCTGCAGTTGGACTTGCATGGAGGTCGTGTTGTCTTGTTGCTCGCCCCCAAACGACAGCCGGCTTGTCCCCGTAGACGGACGACAAATCGACTACGTTGCAACACGCAAGATCACGATCTCGACATGATCATACCTCCATTTACAACTCGCCGGCTGCTGACCGTCGGATTCGTGTTCATTCTGTTTCTGCCAGTGATGCAGATGCAGTGGCATTTCGTCAAAGAACAATCGCTCGGCGGCGTGGAAGCAGCGCCCGAGCCTATACCGGCCAGCGTTTCCACCTGGTTTGACGGATCACTTGCCGCCAACATCAACGCCCGGCTGTCACGCAAGATTGGTTTTCGAGCGATCAGCGTGCGCACGAGGAACCAGACGAAACTTGCCCTCGATCATTCGCTGAAAACCGGTGTGGCAAACGGCATTGTCATCGGTAAGAAACATTGGTTATACGAATCGACCTACATCCGGCATTACACCAACCCGACGGCGACCGTCGATCCATCCGAGGCACACCAGTTCGTGGCCCGAATCAAGGCCCTGCAGGCGACACTGGCCGAGCACGGCAAGGCGTTCGTGGTGGTCATCGCGCCGAGCAAGGCAGAGCTCTATCCCGAGTTTCTTCCAGATGAAGTTGTCAAACAGCGACAACAGTTCAAAGACCGTCGGTTTTGCGATCAATGCCGAGACGAGTTCACGGCACAGGGAGTCCACTACGTTGATGCTCCCGCGATCCTTCGTCGCCACAAGAACCAAAATGAACCGATGTTTTCACGCACCGGCACGCATTGGAACTACCTGGCCTGTTTTCTTGTCTGGCGTGAGGTGTTGCAAACGATCAACCACCAATCGAAAGTCCACATTCCGATTCCCAAGTTAGCCGCCGTGCAATACGACTCGCCCCGCGGTACCGATAACGATTTGGGCAACTTGCTAAACCTCTTGGCGATCCCCGGCGGTACACCTAGGAATCCCTACCCCGTTGTCGAGGTCACTCCCCTGCCCTATGAAGAACGCCCCGATTTCCTCTTTGTCGGAACCAGCTTTACCCACACGCTTGTCGATACCGCCTATCTGTCTCAATCCGCCAGGCACAGCGATAGCCTCTACTACTACAAGACGATCTTGCGGTGCGACGCGATTCCACCCGAGCTGCAGGGTGGGGGCAACGTAAAGATGAAGCGCGTTGGCAAAGTCGATTCGCGCAGCTTCGATTGGCAACAGGTGCTGCTGGACAAGGAGGTCGTCGTGCTCGAGTTCCTGGAAGTCCACGGGCCGAAATTCGATTTCGGATTCTGCAAAGACGCGCTCGCCGCAATACAAACGCATGGCACTCCCGGTGCGATTCAATCGGAACATCCCATTCAACACACCGCCGCTCGCGACAGGGTGCGGGGTCAACGATAAGGTGGCAGCCTGTGACCAGGATCATCATCGACACAACCCACACGGCCAAAACCGGATTCAACACCGGAATCCAGCGTGTCGTGAGACGCGTAACCGAGTGCTCTCAGGCACTGCAAGACCAGCTCGGCGCGAGCGGCAACCCAATCTCGGACAACCCAATCTCGGGCAACCCAGTACAGTGTATCCCAGTACAGTGCTACCGTGGACGGGTGATATCCGTGCCGCGTATCGCGGGTGTGCGGAGCTGGGACGAGCGTTGTCTCGACGGCGTTCGCGAGCGCACACGAGGCTTCGCAAAATCGGTCGCAAACAGCGTTTCGGCCGTCTCGCCCGCAACGGTTCGAATTGCCCAACGACTCGGCACGCGCTGTCGCAAGACGTTCTACCCGCGGTCACTGGTACGTAACGCCACTTTTGCCATGGCGCGGCTGCGGGGTCGAGAAATTGAATTGCAGCCCAACGACATCGTCCTGATGCTCGACACGTCATGGGACGCGCCACCGGTACTCTACGATCTGGCACGACAACACAATTGCTACATCGCTCAAGTCGTGTATGACTTGCTGCCCGTGACGCACTCCCAGTTCTTCGCACCGAAGATCGTCGCGAGTTTCGGGAAATGGCTGGATGATGCATTGCGACGAGTCGATGGACTCTGGGCCATCTCGCAAACCGTACGCGACGAATTGTTCGCCTACTATCGACGCAAGCATGACGAGACAGAATCGACTTCAACTTCAACCTCGGTCTCTGGCTCTGGCTCTGGCTCTGGCTCTGGCTCAAGAACACCTCGACTCACTGCTGAGCACTTCCGCGTATTTCGCCTGGGCGCCGACCTGGTTCCCACCGCACAGCACGTGCCGCCACGCAAGTCGATTAGTGCCATATTCAACGGGGCTGAGCCTGCGTTCCTGAGTGTCGGAACGATCGAACCACGCAAGAATCACCAGTGGCTCGTTTCCGCATTCGACCGATACTGGCAACAGGGTGGAGCGGCAAAACTGGTACTCGTGGGCCGCGCTGGCTGGAAATGCGACGACATTCAGCAGCGCATTGAAAACCACCCTTGCCTGGGCACCAAGTTATTCTGGCTCACCGATGCCACGGACGAAGAAGTACGATACATGTACCGCCACGCACGCGCCATGATCTACGGCTCGCTGGCCGAAGGGTATGGGCTGCCGATCATCGAAGCACTGCACCAGGGAACCGAGGTATTGGCTAGCGACACGCCGATCCATCGCGAGGTGGGCGGCCGCGACGTCACCTACTTCTCGCTCGATGCCCTCGAGGATCTCGTGCGGAAAATCGGCGCTTTCGCCAACTCGCACAAACCGTCCACGGACAGGCACCTGCCGGCGGTTCCAACCTGGGACGCGTCTGCCAGACAACTGCTCGGTGACATCCTGCAAGCCGCCAAATCGAGTCCGACGTGCCAGAGCGAGCCACGTTCCGACCGAGCGGCTTGAGAGGCCAACTCACGGGAACGGCACGCACCGCATGCAAAGCGCACGAGAAAGCCGCGCGTTAGTTTCGTAACGACGCGGCTTTCCGGGATACGCGGAAGTCTGGCACAATATCAATCATATCGACGCTCATGGATACATTGCTTGAGCCGTTTTCTGAACAGTTAGCCCTAACGCCGGCACATTCAAGCCGAGATGTGTCGCGCATTCGAGAGCCCCCCGATCGGACCGCTAGAAACTTGCTGATCTGTAGTGGTTCTGCTTATCCCGTTCTTGTTCCGCGAGCGAGCGGCCGATGTGAGGCGCACAGGCAGCTAACAGTCGAAGTCAGACATCCTACGGGCAGATACGAGGCTGGCATCACACTTCTTTTTTGCCCGTCATTTTCTTTGCCCTCCAAGGAGAACAGCCAGAACGCAGGCCATCAGCGCGGCAGGAGAAGAGGGCAAAAGAATATGATGGGCAAGAGAACAAGCGTGCGTTGATGAGCGTCCTCTCTGCCCGCCATAATTCCGTCCTCTGGGCCATGCGTCGCCGTATCGAAGAATTACTGGCCGAGTCGCTCTGAAGCGATCACGCTGCCTGTTGGACACGAGTGAACGACAGCCAGCGTCGGACGGCACCGCCCAAACGCTTGGTGAGTCGAGTGCGACGTTGGCGGCGTGATTTCATCGCATCGATCTCAGCCGCATTGAACCGGCAGTGCAAATCGGAGTACCGATCAACATCAAACGGGTCTTCGATGTCCAACAACGCCTCGTGGTCCATGCGAATCGCCTCGCGCCACGCGTCCACGATCTCGGTCCCGTCCGAGAGCTGCGAAAAACCGTACGGTAAACGTCCGTAGTGCAAACGACCGCAGGCGCGCAGATCGTCAAGATAATTCGTCACAAGGGTGCGGACCGTCGAACAATCGACCATGTTCGATGGGTCGACGTACTTCGACAGCACATCAGGATCGTCGGGGTTGATGCCGCTGAAATGAAACAGGGAAAGCGTATTGCCACACCCCAATCGGTAAACGTCCCCGTCCATGAACAGACGATCTTCGTGGAGATTCCAGTAGGCCATGTGAAATCCCGTGCGGCGGACGATTTTCACACCGTCAAACAGTCCGGGGACAAGGTCAAGTGGACGCTGGTCGACATACATACCTCGCATCGCGTCGACGATCGATGCTTTGGCTAGCAACGCTTGCCACCATTCCAAGAATGCGCTTCCCGAAGGCGTCTTGCGAACGGACAAGAAGCCCGCGTTGTACACCCCCGAGTGGACCACTAGTCGGCGCATCGCTTCCGTTTCGTCGCAACTCGCAACGGTCAGCAAGTGAGGCGTCAATGCAATGCTATACTCGCTCGTCTCAGCAAGAAACCGGTCCAGCCGCTGATACAATTGGATGTCGGAATCCAAGTAGACGACGCGGGATATTCCCGGCAGCGTAAGACTGTGCTTGATGACATTCGGCTTCAATGCACACGACAACTCGAATGCGGTGTATTGGAAGCGAAACCGATCCCAATCCGGCACATTCAATTGGTCGGCAAAAACGAACGACACATTGCGATCGTCCAATTCTGGTAGCGGCGCCGCACGGTCGACCAGACACACTACGATCGGGATTTCTGCGTGAAATCGCCGGACGCTACGGATCAACGCCAGCGCAAAATGGAGAAAATTCCCCGTAACGACCGTACAAATCGCGACGTCGCTCGTCGGTTGAGGCAAGGTTTGAGGCATATGTCGATTTGCTAGCACTTAGTGCAGTCACCGTTGAGGGTATTGATCGGTCCCTAGCGGTCAGGCCTCTCGACAACGCAGCCAACCACCAATCCGTGGCATGGGCTCGTCCGCGAGAAGTATGCTATCGAGCGACGATCGTTTCATGTCATGCAAAGCGCGTCAATGCCGATTTTTTCGCCGTAGGGTGTGTCAAGCTCGCTCAGACCGAACGAGGCAGCTCCACCGACAGAACGCGCGAGCGCGGGCACACTAGAATACGGTGCGCACCGTCGTGCGGCGCCGCGTATTCCCATGCGTTCCGCCCCCGTGACGCTATTGCGCTTACGGCGATTGCCACTCGCCGACCGGAATCGGCATGAAGATTCGGCCGTCCGCTTGCATCTAACTTAAAACCTGTCACAAATCTTCATGCAGACGCTCTTCATGCAGACGCAACGAATGCCGAACGATCTGGCGAGCTGACCCCGGTTTGGTGAAAGGTTCTTAGTGGAATCGGTCCTGTCGGCGTGTTTCCTGTGGCCGACGACAGACGCCCCCCCCACTTCGGGGCACACGAATAGCCGAAATCCCGAGACCTGTCAAGAAACCGGCAGCCAACACGGCCGACAGCGAACCCATCCGCAGGTTAGACTGGATCCTGTGGCAGGTTCCAACCGCAGGCGACATCCGCAAACACCACTGTTGCATGGCCCCAATGCCGGCCAAACGATGGCATCCGATGAGGCGAATGTGCACGTTCAAACCAAGTCAAGTCCGCCCGCTCGAACGATCGGAGCCCAGTTGCTGCTCTGGGTTAACGGTGCCTGGTTCGTCCTGGCCGCAGTGTTCCTGGTGTACGACTATCGGAGCGAATTGAGCGACCGCATGGAGGACAAGCGAATCGCGCTGCACGAGGAGGCCAAGACACTCATGCCGGCCGTCTTGCAGATTCGCCGCTACGGACGCGATGACATTCAGCAATACGTCGACGCGGTGTGCGGCCAGATGCGTGACGCGCAGTCGCCAGGACACCACATCATTGTCGAATCGAAGGCGTCGATCGTCCAAGCTCACGCGCATCACCGCGCGTCGCCAGGGATGCTCGCATCCGTGCATCGCGCGGCACAAAGCCCGACGCACAAGGCCGAATTCGCGACGGGCGAACTGGTCGTCGGCTCATATACCGATGACGGCAGCACGATCTATGTCTCCGAAACACTGGAGAACCTGCGCCGCGCGGTGATTGGCGACGCGCTGACTCGCTTGATCGCGATGTTTCTGATGGCCGTTGTTGCCACCGCGATTGTCAACCTCGTTCTTTGGCGGATTGTGGCACGGCCGCTGAAACGCCTGGTTGGCACGGTCAAGAAAATCGGCGCTGGCAAGCTGGGCACACAAAGCGACACCTTTGGCAGCTCCGAGTTGGATTTTCTGGCGCGCGAAATCAACGCAATGAGTGTGGCACTCGAAAAAGCGGACAAGGACCGGCGTCAGCAAATGGCACAGGCACGCGAGATCCAGCAGAGCCTGCTCCCCAAACCGTTGAACGTTGCCGGTCTGAGAGTCTCCAGTCTGTTCCAACCGACGGACGATGTGGGTGGTGACTATTTCGATGCGTTTACACTGGCCGACGGCAGCCACCTGTTTACCGTGGCGGACGTCACCGGGCACGGCGTGCCGGCAGCGATGAGTGCGGCAATGCTCAAGGTCCTCTTGGTCCAAGCCGCGCGACAACACACTTCGCCCGCCGCCATTCTGCAGTACATCAATCGCGTGCTGATCGAAGCGAGCGTGGCGGTCGGGTTCGTTACGATGGCCGTGGCACGCGTATCTCGTGACACCACGAAACTGGAATATGCCAGTGCCGGGCATGAAACGTCCTGGCTCTTCTCGCTCGATGGCACAATCGACGAACTTACGTCAACCGGCATGGTCTTGGGCGTGCTCGAAGATGGAAGCTGGGAAGATACTTGCAAGGTTGTCAGCAATGGCCAGCGTCTGCTCATTACGACCGACGGCGTCAGCGAAGCGTTGTCGCCAAGCGGAGAGTTCTTCGGCCGAGAAAAGATCCGTGTGGCACTCGTTCAGAATCGTGACAAACCAAGCAACCATGTCCTGCCCTACTTGACCGAACAACTGAATGCGCACCGTCAGGGCGAGCCACAATACGATGATGTTACGATGGTGCTGATTGAAATTGGCGGACCCAACCGCGCCGAACCACTCTGGCCAAGAGCGCCAAAACAGCCCTTGCCGAGGTCGTCAGGCCCCGGAACCGGGCATCCCTAAATCCCCAAAAAAAGCCCCGGTGGGGCGACCACACCGGTGCCTTACGGCCCCGGAACCGGGCAAATTGGGTTGAGAATCGCGAATTCGCCCTCGGTGTGATTCGGTTGCAGCCAGTGCGCAGAGTGCCCCCTTTCCCCCAAGCGGCGTCGGCAGCGGTTAAGAGGTGTTTGGCGGCCCAAGAATTCCCGAAATCATTGAAATAGTCCGGAGTAGTTTCCAAGTCGAAGCGAGTGACAATGACGATCGGAAATAGGGAATGCGCAATAGGGAATGCGGAATTCGGAATGGGGCAACGCGCCACGAGATCTTTCGAGCTTCTGGCCTTGGAAAGGAAATTAGGTAGCGAAGATGGGAAAACGCAAGAGACGCATTGGCGATGACTTGGCGCACCGACTGATTAAGTTTGCAGCGCGCATTGGCAAAGTAGTCGACGCGATTCCGGACACGCGGTTGGGCCGACATATCGCAGGGCAGCTCGTCCGGTGTGGCACATCACCTGCTCCAAACTACGCCGAGGCCCGTGGGGCCGAAAGCAAGAAGGACTTCATCCACAAGATGGGGATTT
>JAJRVM010000113.1 GCA_024277285.1 Planctomycetota bacterium | reverse complement strand
GATCCAGGTTTTCGACCCAGGATTTGAGCGGGGTTCGCATGCGGTAGACTACCTTCCCGACTGGCTTTGGTATGGCCACGCGGAAGCGTTCAACAACGGAATGTATGTTGGAGCGTTAACCGTTCGAGTCGAAGAAGCGGTTTCGCTGGTTGCTTTGGTGGCTAGTACACCAGCTTTTCTGGCGGGAATACCGCCTCTCGTGCTTGGTGGTGCTGGAGTGGGGATGGAGCCTGTGGGGAGCTCATTATCGCATCAGGATCCACGATCACCATCCCTGGCAGCGTTGTCGGTGGCGGCGCCATTTCGACAGGTATCGGTGGCATAGCCGGGCTGGCACCAGGCGGATTGGATCCGGTGCTTGGGCACCTGATCGGTCCGCTGGAAATGAGGGGAGTTGCCCCAAGGGCGGGAGACGCATTCCCGAATCGTCCATTACCGCGCGATGCAAGTGGGCGGCCTGTTCCCGACGTAGATGTTCCGCACACGCAGCTTGGTAGGAGGGCAGGACGCCGTGGCGATCATCCGCAAGCTAGGGAATTCGATGCAAATGGAAGACCTGTCGTGTGATATCGTAATCGATGCATTTGATAGTTCGTATTGGAGAGTGTACTCCAAGTACCCAGACATCATTGAAAGAATCAACGAAACGTTTAAGGACACAGAAGCGATTGCTAGGTAAGTGGACTGACTTGTGCCGGGCTGAATTGCGGTCGTAGTTTCGACCGAATTAAGACTGTATGGATTTGGGGGGTAAAAACGGGGTTGTACCGAATTGCTGAGAATTTTGGAGAAGTCGGCGGCGATCTGCTGGCTGTTGATATCAGCGCAGTATCCGATGTCGCACCGATCGTTTTTTATTGTGAGACGTGCGTTCGAAATCGGATTGGCTGTGGCCCGGCTCTTTACCGCGAAGCGGTTGTACTCCGGAGCCCAGGGTCGTGCCGCGGCGCAGCCGCGGCGCGCACCCTGGGAGAGCCCCCCCGCGAAAACCGTACGCCGAAGGCGTTCCACAGGAAAGAGCCGACCGCCGAACGCTTTGAGGAACGCGCTGGTACGTACGTCATCTCTTCCCACCGTCACCTAGGGTGGCGCTTGGCCGCTACGCGGCTGCGCTGACCCTAGGCTTTGGAGTATAACGCCTTCGGCGTAAGGAATCGTCGAAACTCCATCAGTACTGCTGCCAAAATGCAGCACAGCGTTACCTATCGGGGCGAAGAACCAAGACGAAAAAGGCGTCTGCAGGGGTACAGAAACTACCGAATTCAAAAATGCTAATATTGCCCACAACCCCAATCTTTTAACACGCCAGGACAAGCCGTTGTTTTCAGCTTGGCATGAACCGCCACAACTTCCTCTTGCGAGCCGCAAATTCGCTTACACACCGATTCATCCAGAACGCGTCACTTCAAAAAAGGGCCGGGGTTGCGCGGGGTACGTTATTTTACCAAAGAAGGGGGCTGCTGGGTACGGCAGGCTGCAAGCGGCGTGCGGGAGGCGAGGAGCGAGGAGCGAGGAATGGTCAATTTATGGGTGTAGTAAAAATACCGAACTTCAACGACAATTCGGTAGAACTCACGCCAAAAGTACGATCAGAGTCAAGCACGTAACACTTCAACCACTACTGTGGAGCAGAATCAACGGATCGTCCGCTCCGAGCTGCTCCTTCGCGAATTCCCGAACACGTTCTTAGACCAACCCGCTTAACGCACCACCGTTGCGACCGAATTGCGCCCGGCGTAGCGATAGACACGGGGAAAACTTCTCTTGACACTGCGATGAAAATGGCCACAATTCGCCCATAACAATACACCACTTGGTTGATGATTCGACCACACCTGCACTCCCAGTCAGGTCCCCGCAACTTGGCTGCCGGCACGAGGCCGGATATGTGCAGTAGCTGAAAATCCACTCCAAACGCGGCGATCCGAGGCAAGGAGGCCAAGGTGATGCAGCAGCTCTTGGGCCGCGCAGATGGTATATATCTGCGCAACGTGCTTCCGCAAGGCAAGTTCCATGGCGCTACCGACGCTCGCGTCCGTTGTTGCCACAGCGATTATCGTAACGTGCGCCCCGGCGATGTATTCGTCGCGTTGGTCGGCGCCGAAGAAGATGGCCACGATCACGTCGACGAGGCAGTGGCACGCGGTGCAACCGCCGTCGTTGCCGAACGACTGGTCCCCTCCTCAATACCCTGCTGTGTGGTCTCGGACACGCGGCAAGCTTACGGTGTCCTTTGCCAGCATCTGGCCGGATTGCCGCACCAGCAACTCGAGCTGATAGGCATCAGCGGCACGTTTGGCAAGACCGTCACGACCATGCTGATGGCTTCCGTGTTGCGTGCCGCAGGTCGTCAAACGGGTGTCACCTGCTCGATGGGCTGCAGCGACTCGGAAACAACCGCCGATTCCGCCGGGCAAACTCCCGCGCCGCCGGAGCTTGCCCATTGGCTCACACGCATGGTCGTCAACGGGTGCACCAACGGTGTGGTCGAAGTATCGAGCGAGGCACTGGCACAACGACACTTGGCAGGCGTCGCGTTTGACGCGGCAATACTGACCAACGTGCGCCGCGACCACTTGGACCTTCATGGTAACGTGAAGAATTACCGTCGCGCGAAACAACGCCTCTTTGAACACCTCAAGCCGGGCGGCGTGGCCGTTGTCAACGCCGACGATTCTGCCAGTCAATTGCTGGTCGACCATATCGACGCTCCACTCATTACGATCGGCATGCGACAGCCGGCCCAGTTGCAAGCGCAGTTGCTTGACCGGTGTGTTAGCGAACAGACATTTCTGCTGATGGCCGGGCAAGAATCAGTTCCGGTCCGAACGCACAGCGTGGGCGACCAATACATTTACAGTTGCCTGTCAGTCGCCGCCATTGGCCTGGTAATGGGACTCGACTTGACCGACATCGTACGCGGCCTTGAGGCAATCGAACAGATCCCCGGCCGTCTCGAACGAATGGAATGTGGCCAGGAGTTTGCCGTCTTCGTCGACCAGGCTCAATCGCCTGCCGCGATGGCAGCGAGCTTACACGCACTGAAACAAGTGACTTCCGGTAAACTCATCTGCGTCTACGGCGCTGCAACCTGGCAAACCGGCGAGGAACGCGCCAACATGGGAAGGCTGGCCGAATCGCACGCCGATATCGGTGTCATTACCAGCAATAATCCCGGCCATGAACCGCCCCTACAAATCGCTCATGATATCCTCGACGGATTTGAACACCCTGGTCGAGCGCATATCATTCCCGATCGAACCAAGGCCATTCAGTGGGCATTGGACCAAGCAACTCCTGGCGACACCGTGCTGATTGCCGGCAAGGGTGACCTGGCGTATCAGATCATTGGCGAACGCCCCATGCCGCTGGACGACCGGGATATTGCAAGACGCTGGTTGCGTGGCGATCGACCGGAATTGGCACAAAAGCGCAGCACCATAACACTCCCGTTCCGGCCAGGCTGCGAATGGAATTGACCCGTTGTCGCAAAGAAGACCGTCGTCGTAAAGACATGTATGCAAGCTGCGCAATGGCGCACGAGCAAATGACGCGAGCCGGCCGATAACCGGCCTACGCTACCCTGGAGTGCGACCGAACTGGCGCAGACTAAGAAGAAACCGAACTCAAGACCATGTTAGACCTGTCGATACAACAACTCTCCGAAATCGTTCATGGCCAACTGGCGTTGGCGACCATGGGCCCGGTCGATGGCGACTTGCTGTCAGTCGGCAAGGTCGTGACCGACAGTCGCAAAGTATTGCCGGGCGATCTTTTTTGGGGCCTTGAGGGAAGCAGAACGAACGGGTCGGAGTTCGCGGAAGAGGCGCTAATGCGCGCGGCCCAGGGCACCATCGTAGCCGGTCGGCACATTGAGCCGTGGGCCGGACAATTTAGCATTCGCGTGCCTCATGCAGGTCGCGCTTTACAGGAACTCGGGCGCTGGACACGCCGCCACTTTGACGCGCCGGTGATCGCCACGGTAGGAGAACCTCACAGCCTGGTTACCGCCAACCTGACTCATCAGCTGCTGCAACCTCTCGGCTCGGGGAGCTGCGCCGATACCTCGGTACGGCACGCCGCGACCATGGCGCTCGACATGCTGCAATGGAACAACGCATCTGCTTTTGCGATCACCGATCTTGGTCCGTTCGAAAAATCGGAGTTCCTTCAGATTTCTCACTTGTGCTCGCCACAGATTGTCGCTATTAACTCTCCTCATAAGACAACTCATCAAGAACCACTGAGGGACTCAAAGGCATTCGCCAAAACTTATGCGGAGTTCCTTGACACACTGCCGCACGACACACTGGTCGTCATCAACGGTGATGACCCTTGGTTGCGAAAGGCAGTGCAGCAAAGCTGCTTGGAATCGGTCCGTGTCGGTCGCGAGGGCCACTCGGATGTAATGGCAACGAATGTGAACTGTCGTAACGGACAGCTGGCTTTTAATGTCGCGAGCACGCGGTTTCAGTTTCCGTTTTGGGGACGGCATTTCCTGCCCCAAGCACTCGCTGCGATCGCGATCGGCCGACTGATGTCGGTCCCGCTGGAGACCATGCAAGAGCTGGCTCGAATGGCAAAACTACCTCAGGGCTTTGGCGACCTTCGACCGGTTGCCGGAATCACCCTGATTGATGACTCGCGGGCCGCCTCCCCAGCGTCGCTGGCAGTGGGCCTCGAATCGTTGTCCGAAATCCCGACGCCGGGAAGACGCTGGGTGATTTGTGGACAACTGAATGTGAACAAACCACGCGGCGTTGACCAGTGCCGCAAAGTGGGACGCATGATGGTTACTCGCTGCAGCTCGGATCGGTTGATCTGTTGCGGTACGACCGCCGAAGAGATCGCCAACGCGGCAATCGCGGCCGGAATGCCTCGACGTTCCACCCACGTTTGCTCGACCGGAACCGCGGCCGCAGAACAGTTGGCCAACGAATTGATGCCCGGCGATATTGTTCTACTCAGTGACAATCGGTCGGCGGAAATGGAAACGGTAACTCGATACTTAACTCAGCACCGCACCTACGCTGCGGCTTGAAGGAGAAACGCCCCGCACTCGCGACAACATTCGCACCACAAATCAACGAGAGTCCTGTCGTCAGCATCTGCTTTGCGGGAAGACGATGCAACCCTCCCTCCTGGGTTGAAGCGACATGCTTGCTGACGATGGCGGTTTCTGGGTCGACCGCCACAGCGAGCGCTTCGCGATAGGACTCAAGACTGTGCACCGGAGTGGCAACCGCCACTCCGGTGCCAGGGAACACGAGAGCGGAACAGGCACACTCGCCAGTTCCGCTCTCTTCTTTTCTTGGCCTCGTGCCGCGCGCATACCGCTCGTCCTCCTTTCCGTCCCCGCTCCACTTGCTTACCATACGAAGAATGCGCAAGCTCCCCTTGCCGACCGTGTTGGCTACACCCCGCTCTCGCTGCCAGCAACAGCGCGGACGAGAAACCGTGTGCTGCGTCGTTTACTAGCCCCAGTAGATTCCTTCCCCCATCGACTACGAGGACGAAAATGTCAACGCGACCTGTTGCTATTGTTACCGGTTCATCGCGTGGAATCGGGCGCGGGATTGCGACTGCGTTGGGAGCGGCCGGTTACGCAGTAGCGGTCAACTACGCGCGTAACGCAAAAGCGGCTCAAGAAGCGGTCGATGACATTGCGCGCGCCGGCGGGCTGAGCATCGCGATTCAAGCCTCGGTCGGCGATGCCCAACAGCGCCAAGTACTGGTCGATAAGACCGTCGAGACGTTTGGCAGGCTTGACTTACTGATCAACAACGCCGGCATCACATCGCAAGGGCGCAAGGATCTGCTAGAAGCGACCGAAGCGAGTTGGGATTTGGTCTTTGATACCAACCTCAAAGGGCCGTTCTTCCTGTCGCAAATCGTGGCCAAGCAGATGATCGCTCAGCAAGAACGCAAGATTATCCCACGTGGCACCATTATCAATATTTCCTCGATCTCCGCATTTGCCGTATCGACCAACCGAGCTGATTACTGCATCACCAAAGCTGCCATGCGCATGATGACACAACTCTTCGCCACGCGGTTGGCCCACCAACAAATCCGCGTCTACGAAATTTGCCCCGGCATCATCGCGACCGACATGACCGCCGGCGTTCAGGACAAATATGACACGTTGATCGCCGGTGGCCTGACCCCGATCCGCCGTTGGGGCGCGCCCGAAGATATCGCCAAAGCCGTTATCGCGCTCGCCGGCGAGGATTTTCCGTTCACAACGGGCGATTGCATTCACGTTGACGGTGGCTTCCACATTCGCCAACTCTGACGCAGTGTGGAACGACGCTCCGCGTCGTTAAAGCGTCTCCTGAACACAATGCGAATGCTGAGATGCACACATGCGGCTGAACATGTTGTTCACGGCACGGAGTGCCGTGCCACACTGCGTCGTTAAAGCGTCTCCTGAACACAATGCAAATGCTGAGATGCACACATCCGGCTGAACATGTTGTTCACGGCACGGAGTGCCGTGCCACACTTCTTGAACTCAGTCACGAAACGACCACGCACCGCGCCCTGGTAATCTAGGTGGTGCGGGCCCGTTTTTTCGGATTCTGTCAAGTTTGTGGATTATTCGGTCCGATTTCTATCATGATGTGCTTGGACTTGTTCAGGGGGGAACGTCGATGCGGATCGAGCAATTCAGCTGTGCGCGCCAGTTTGCGCGCGGCCATATTCTATCGTTGGGCATTTGCGTAGTGCTCCTGGCAGGGTGCCAGACGCTGCACATTCCGTCGGCGCGCATTCTCTCGGGGCGCTTGGCCGCCAACAGCCGACCGATCGAGAGTCGACCGCCTGATGCTCTGCCAGCACCCACTGCCGCACCGACACAAGCGGTTCCCGAAACGGCCGATCCGCCCGTAAGAACGGACCTGGACGATACCGAGCCGACCGACTCGGCGCCACCTGCCGCGTCGAGGAGAACGATCGAGCAGCCTGCAGCGTCAGCAGCGAATTCAGGCCCAGCGGCCCAGGAAATCGAATCGCTCGACACCGATCTATCCCCAGACCCCGCTTCCGACGACGCGGCAGCGTGCACCGAACCTGGCCCGCGTCCAATACGTCGGCTGGCCATGAAGATTCAGAGCTGCACCCTGCGGTGCAAGCTCGGGCCCCTGTTCAACCACCGTGCTCCGTACGATCCTGAAGCGCTCGCCGAGGCGGAGCTTCAGCCACCGTTTGCGCGATTTCATCCCGTACCGACCGCGCCGGTCTTCGCGCCACGCTACGACTACGACCCACCTCAACTGATGATGGCGCCCGTGCCGCAGCCTAATCGCTTGCCACAACTCCTGTCCCCGCGCTCGGCCACCAGCCAACCAGAGCCACGCTGGCAAGGTGATACCATCGAACCGACTGACACACCACTCGAGACGATCCCCGTCCCTGAAAGCGCATTGGGAACCTCCGCTCCTGTTCCACCCCCGCCTGCCGCGGTGAGAAACTAGGCTTCGTCTCAAAACTCGTATTTACCACCTTGCGTTTCGCGTAATCTGCTGAAAATGGCATGGCTTTGCCGCGCGAAAAGACGTTTTGAGAAAAAGCCTAGTTGGACCGTGCCACCTGAGTCCGGCGAACCTCTAGGATCAACCGTCACTCGGTTGGCATTTCTTTCGAGATTCATCAAGTACCGAGGGCGTAGCCGGCCTTCCGTACCAACTCTCTCCAATCCGCCCAATATTCGGATTTTTCACAAGCCCAGATCGGCCGAGCATGGGCGCACCGAGGTGCCAATTCGTGTGTTTCTTGTAGCCACCGTATCGTCAGTCGTTCCCATGACGTGCACGCTACCGGATGCGCCGACACTTGCAAAGAGACGGTTTACACCACGCGGTATAGGCATATCACGCCCACACTGCCCGTTTTGACTTACTCAGTGACAAACTAGGCAGACTTTGCGGATCGCAAACGGGCCATTCAACGCCAAGGTGTTCTGACGACGAAGTACAAAGGGAACGGTTTGTTCCGTCTGTTTAACCGTCCGCAATTTGCGACGCGACCTACAGATACGTAGTCAAACCGTTCTGACGCGGAAGTCGCCGGAAGATGACGGTTCACCAACTCTGACGAGCCCACCGATGCCAGCATATTACGCCAACGAACGTCATCACAACCAAGCGATATTCGGCTACTTTCTGACGCTCGTTCTATTGGGTAGTGGTCTTTGTGCACCACCCGCACAAGCTTCGGCACTCCGCCGGTCAGCGGTTGTCGAAGCAGTCTCCAGGGCCCGCCCCTCGGTGGTGAATATCCACGGCCGCAAGACGTTGCCGGTAGAATATGAATCGCGTGCAACGTCGGAATCGGGGAGCCAAGTCAATGGCATGGGAACCGGGATCGTCATCGACGAACACGGTTACATCATCACCAACTATCATGTCGTCGAAGGGGTCTCGCGCATCCGCGTCACGATGGCTGACGAGAGTACCGCAGTGGCTCAGTTAATCGCCAACGACCCGAAGACCGACTTGGCGATAATCAAGATCTCTTTGGAGACTCCGCTTCCCGCGATCCGAATCGGCACGTCCGAGGACTTAATGCCGGGCGAGACGGTCGTCGCCGTTGGCAACGCGTATGGTTACGAACACACCGTGACCCTGGGGATCATCAGCGCCCTTCACCGCACGGTGCAGGTAAACGACTATCAAAAATACCACGACCTGATCCAAACCGATGCGAGCATCAATCCGGGCAATTCCGGCGGCCCGTTATTGAACATTGACGGCGATATGATCGGTATCAATGTGGCCGTGCGGGTTGGCGCACAGGGCATTGGATTTGCCATCCCCATTAACGAAGCCATGGATGTCGCCGCAGAATTGATGTCGGCCGAGCAGATAGCACACGTGTCACACGGCGCGAGAATCAAGACGCTGTACGAGCTCGACAGCAGTCGCACGGTCGTCGATTCCGTTCGCAAGGGAAGCGCGGCGGAAAAGGCCGATTTACACTCGGGCGACACGATCGTGCGCGTCGGCGACCGAACCGTCACTCGACGTTTGGACTTTGAGCGAGCATTGCTTGACAGCCACGTGGGCGAAGAAGTCGAGGTCGAAGTACAGCGTGATGGCGAGACACTACAACTCAGCATGGTCCTGGCCGAAAGCCCAGGGCTACGCCGCAAGGCGACCGACGAAGCATGGGAAACGGTCGGATTGCGTTTGTTGCCGATCGGGTCGAGCACGTTTCGCAAATACCGCTCGCGTTACCGCGGCGGCATGAAAGTCGTCTCGGTACGCCCAGACAGTCCCGCGTTTCAACATGGGATCCGCCGCGGCGATATTCTGGTCGGCATGCACAAGTGGGAAACCATCTCGCAAGACAATATTTCCTACATCTTGAACAGCGCCGAATTCAAAGCCACGCAGCCCTTCAAGTTCTATATCCTGCGTGGAAGCGACACGCTCTACGGCAACATGAATGCTGAATTCCATTGAACGGTTACGGCTCCCCTTCCCCGTGTTGCCAGCCTTTGGCCACCAGAGGGCGCAACAAACCGTTCGAGTCGCGTTGCCAGAGCCCCGGGTCCGGAACAAAATAGCCGATCCGGGTAATCGGAACGTCCAGCGGTTGGTCGCGCAGAATCTGGTCGGCGGTCGCGGGTGGGGCAGCCACCAGTAACTCGAAATCCTCACCATCGGCGAGTGCATGTTGGAGCGCGTCTTGGGTCGCATCAGGGAGCGCTGCCAGCTGGCACGCGGCACGACTGACGGGGATCGATTCCAGTGCCAGCACGGCACCACAGCGACTCTCGTTGGCCAGACGCTGTAGGTCAAGCGAAAGGCCGTCACTCACATCGATGCCGGCATGCAAGTCGTACTGTTGATGCAACAATGCAGCTTCGCGCACGCGCGGCTGGAAATCGAAATGGTGTCCGAGAATACTGCCGCCAAAAGTGCCGGTGGCCAGAATCGCATCGCCGGGCCGAGCACCGCTGCGGCAGAGCGCGCCTTTGGCAGACGCTTGGCCCAACGCCGTGATACTGATCACCAATTGGCCGTCCCAGGTATTGGTGTCGCCACCGGCTAAGGCAACGTCAAACTGCCCGGCCAGCTCAAAGATGCCCGCATAGATTTTGCGCGCAAGTGCTCCGGCGCCACGAGTGGGCAGTGCGATCGAGACGATAACCGCTACCGGTCGCGCGGCCATCGCCGCCAGATCGCTCAGATTGACCGCCACTGCTTTACGTCCAACTCGCTCGGGATCGCATTGGTCAAGAACGAAATCGACCCCGTCGGTCAATAGATCACTGGTTACCACCAACAGGCGATTCTCTGCCAAGGTTAGCAATGCGGCATCATCTCCCAACCCCAACCGCACATTCGGATGAGGTGTTTCCCGGTTGCGCAACCAATCGATGAACTCAAGTTCCATCGCATTATCCCTCCCTGCTCACGAGCACGGACCTTCCGCGACGCGCCGGCACAATTGAGCCGCGATGTGTTGCAGCGCGTCTTGAAGTTCCGCGCCATGCGCCTCCAGGTTGAATTGCCGACCGGTCTGCGTCGTAATCTCGATGTCAATGGCAAGGTAGTCGTCGGGCAAGCAGGGAGTGATTCGGTCGGCCCATTCGATCAGCGTCAGCCCAGGGCTTTCAAAATACTCGTCGACTCCCAGCTCCAGGAACTCATCAAGGTCGCCGATCCGGTAGGCATCGAGGTGATACAATTGCCGGTCACCCGAGTAGGGTTGGCAGAGGACGAAAGTGGGACTCGTCACCGTATGGGCGTCGATACCACACCCTGCGGCAATTGCCTGGACCAACCGTGTCTTGCCGGCTCCCAGCGTGCCATGCAGTGCGACCGTGGCGGTCACCGGCAAACAACTCGCCAGGGCACATCCCAAGCGGTCCGTATCGCGTTGACTGGCGGCGATGAATTCAAAATGTTGCATGGCAAAGTTGCGTGGTGATAAAGGATTCGCGGACTTTGAACCCGACGGGGAAGGCAGTTACGGGCACCATGCTACGAAGACCGTGTCACAAAACCTGGCTGGCCTTGTTCATTTGCTCGGTACTGGCGGTACCTACCGGTGGATTTCTGACAGGTTCTCATAGGATAAACTTGCTGAGATCTTCGTCATCGGTCACGGCATCGAGGCGTTCGTTGACGTAGGCAGCGTTGATGGTGACGCGTCCCATTTTCATTTCCGGTGCCTCGAAACTTAATTCTTCCAACAGTCGTTCGAGGATCGTATAGAGCCGTCGAGCACCAATATTTTGCGTTGACTGGTTCACTTTATAGGCATGCGACGCGAGTGCTTCGATCGCGTCGTCGGTAAACTCGAGCGTCACGCCTTCCGCCTTCATCAAGGCCGTATATTGTCGCGTCAGCGACCCTTTCGGTTCTTTCAAGATCCGCACGAAATCGTTTTTGGTCAGGTCGGTCAATTCGACGCGAATCGGAAAACGCCCTTGGAGCTCTGGCATCAAATCGCTTGGCCGACTGCGATGGAACGCGCCGGCAGCAACGAACAGGATATGGTCGGTGTGGATATAACCGTAACGCGTCTGCACTGACGTGCCTTCAACAATCGGCAACAAATCACGCTGTACGCCCTGCCGTGAAACGTCCGCTCCTTTCCCATCGGTCGACACCACCTTGTCAATCTCGTCCAGGAAAACGATGCCGAGGTTTTCCGCCAACTCAATCGCTTCGGCATTGATCTTTTCCGGGTCGAGCAGCGCGTCGCATTCCTGGTCGAACAGGAACTCACGGGCCTCTAAAACGGTCATTTCCCGAGTCGTCGATTGACGTGGCATGATCTTCTCGAGCATCCCCTGCAAATCAACATCCATCTGCTCCATGCCCATGCCGCTAAAAACAACCGGAGATGCCTTTTGTTCGACCGTCAACTCAACCATCCGGTCGTCCAATTGGCCCGCGTTGAGCATTTTCCGCATCTTCACGCGCGAGCGCTCGTAACGCTCGGCATCGTCCTCGTCGGCGTCACCAAAGTTCACCGGTCGAGGAATCAGCAGCTCCAGCAGACGCTCTTCGACCCGATTGCGCGCTTCGTCCTGCACCAGATCGCGTTCACGTGCACGTACAAGCGTGATCGAATTCTCGACCAGTTCCCGCACCATGCTCTCCACGTCCCGGCCATAGTATCCCACTTCGGTGTACTTCGTCGCCTCAACTTTGATAAAGGGTGCGCCCGTCAGTTTCGCCAACCGGCGGGCTATTTCCGTCTTCCCTACGCCGGTAGGGCCAATCATCAAGATGTTCTTGGGCGATACCTCCTGACGCATCTCTTCGCCAATCTGTTTACGCCGCCACCGATTGCGAATCGCGACCGCGACCGCACGTTTGGCGTCGTCCTGGCCAACAATATGACGATCCAATTGTTCGACGATGATTCGTGGCGTCAGTTCTTTCAGACTGTCGGATGAATCTGTCTTACTGGCTATCAGCTTACGCACTCCAACTCCTCCACCACGATGTTCGTATTCGTATAAATGTCAATGCCGGCCGCGATCGTCAGCGCCTCGCGCGCAATCTCAGCCGCCGTCAAATCGGAATGTGCCTTCAAAGCACGCGCTGCCGCAATCGCATAGTTGCCGCCCGAACCAATCCCTACAACACCGTCGGTCGGTGAGATGACATCACCCGTGCCGCTAATCACCAAGGTGTGTTCGGCATCGGCAACCGTCAGCAACGCTTCAAGACGCCGTAACGCTCGATCGGTACGCCAATCTTTGGCCAATTCCGTCGCGGCACGCGGCATGTTCGCAGGAAAATCCTTCAACTTCGCCTCGAAGCGCTCGAGCAATGCAAAAGCGTCCGCACTGGCGCCCGCAAATCCGCATAGCACGCTGTTATTGACCAACCGGCGGACCTTCATCGCGTCGCTCTTCATGATCGCCGATCCTAACGTGACCTGACCGTCTCCGGCCATCGCCACGCGCCCACCGTGCCGAACCGTCAATATTGTCGTTGCATGAAAGTCCATGGGATTGGTTCTTGGTTCTTAGGGAAATAGTTCGTTCGAGCCTTACGATGAGGTGGCAAACGCCTGTGTTGCCAGAACCTGTGTTGCCAGAACCCGTGTTGCCAAAATACAGTGCAACTTGCATCGCAGTTGTCCTGCTCGCATGCGTCTCCGCGCGTACGTCTCCGTGGCAAGTCGCTGGGGCCACCGTGAGCATCTGGCAAGCACTGAGAAAGCAACTATGTACAACAGTCCAATCATGACAGGTCGGGTCAGGAATAGGACACCAAGTGTTCACATTCGCATTGGCCGTTTCAGGGAGTATTAACGTTTCTCCTAGACTTCGCCAAACGGGAAGTACCATGTATCTGTTTAGCCGATTGCCGCGTTTGACTGAGTCAGCGGACCGGGGTGGTCAGTGCCTTAAGTCGTTGTTGCTGCCTTTGTTACGCTGTCTTCGACGAAGGGCCGGCGCTAGACGTTTCCCGTAGCGAGGCCTTTCAGGCCTCCGGTGGTATGCGGGGTGCCTTTCCTAGGGTTCCGCGAGGTCCGCCGCATGCGCGGCGACCGTGCTCCACCCTAGGCTATCATAGCGCGCCCCTATCGGGGCTTTTCTAGCAGACATCTTCTCGATCCTGACGCAACAAACCAACAAGCACCTAGCAGTCCCCGTCCTCCCATTGTCCGAACTACTGACCAGCCCAGACCAGCTCTAGACTCTCAGCTCTAGACTCTCAGCTCTAGACTCTCAGCTCTAGACTCTCAGCTCTAGACTCTCAGCTCTAGACTCTCAGCTCTAGACTCTCAGCTCTAGACTCTCATTGTCGCTCATGGATCGAGATTGCTCTAGTGGCCACGTGTTGGTTGCCTTTGAGGGCGTGCATCGGGTATTCTGGCCGTCATGACAGACACTCCAGAAAAAACGCTCCCCCGCAGTCCTGAGCTGATGGGGCGTCACGATTCGGCACTCTTGGTGGTCGATGTTCAAACTCGGTTGCTCGAGGTGATGGCGCCTCCGGCCACGCTCGTATGGAATATTCACCGCTTGATCGAAGGGGCTCAGGTGCTCGAGGTGCCGGTGGCCGCCACCGAACAATATCCGCGTGGACTGGGTGCCACGACGGATGTTTTGCGTCACCTGCTGCCTAAAATTCCGTCGAAGCTCATGTTCAGCTGTCGCGAATGTGGGCAGATTTTCGAATCGTTTCGCGATCGTGGAATCTTCAAATTGTTGGTCGTTGGCATCGAAACTCATGTTTGCGTCCAGCAAACCGTGCTCGACCTGTTGAGTGAAGGGTTTCGCGTCTATGTGGCTGTGGATGCGGTCGCCTCGCGCGCGCAACTCGACTTCAAAACGGCCCTCCGCCGCATGGAATCGGCCGGTGCCACGCTGACAACCACCGAGGCGGCGTTGTTCGAGTGGTGTGAAGTGGCTGGAACACCGGAGTTCAAGCAGATCAGCAAACTGGTGCGAGAAGCCCCACCAGAGGGGGTCTAGTCGGCCTGATGCCACGCGCCTAATGCATCCATCGGCCAGGTGCACGCCGCCCCCGAGTTCTCGGCTTGGTCGAATAGCCGGTCGAATGCTTGCATCTTGCCTACGCCGCTGCTACATTGCGCGTGACTCGTCATAAGTGCTATCACTTCTTCATCCAGCGCCGCTTTGATGAGCCTGTAGGAGCGTTTTCATCACTTGCCTTTGCACACCGAGTCAGGGAGGATTGTTAGTTCGCTTCGGGCAGATCCAGCGTTTTTTGACCGACTTTTCCTGACAGGAATAGCCGTGGAGTGAACTATCAGAACAGCCATGCTTGTGTTGAGTCGAAAGGTTGGCGAGCGGATATTGATCGGGGACCAAGTAACGGTGACGGTGGTCCGCATCACCGGTGGCGGCGTGCGAATCGGAATTGAAGCTCCGCGAGAGATGGCCGTGATTCGCGAGGAGCTACAGGACGAATTGCAGCAACCGGCATCGGAACTGCGCCCGAAACGCGTAGAACGCTAACGCGTTTGCCTGATTGGTGCCGTCTTCATGAACTGCATGGTGATCGAGATTCACGGGGGAGCTATCGACGCCAAAAGCATCACTCGAAAGCGCCGGCGCTAGTGCAGCGAAGCGGGCTGGAAGTTCGAATTTCGTTTGATCACGGAAATAGCGGTGGTTGGCCGCAGGTCAATGATGGTCGTCGCCGACAGTTTATCGAGCGATCCGTTCTGTTTCACGAACGCCTGCAACCGCATCAATTTCTGCGCAGCGCTTGCCTCGTCTGGGTGTTCTCGACCTGGTGCGTGTCCCCAGTAGACTTCGAGTGATATTTTTGCTGCGCGTTGCGCGCTATTGCTCGCCCCACGTTGCGGTTGGGCCACGGCGTCCGGATCGGCACCAGTGGGGAGCAGCACGTAACTGGCATTGATCGGCCGCCCCACTTCCACACGCTTATCCTTGCGCACCACGATCCACTGCAGACCCATCCATTGCCAATCGGAACCGATTTCCGCAGCGATTTTCGCGGCACCGGTCACACCGGCATCGCCGTAGGACGTGCCAACCGTACCGACCGGAGGTGCGTTGCCGGCATCCACGCGCATGTAATTTCGCGTCTGACCTGCCGAAAACTCGTCGGGCGGCAGGAAAATGCCTTCGGTATCGACGGGCCAGAAACAATCGCCCGTCCAGTCCTTGTGCAGAGTTCTGACCATGATGATCGGCTTGCGATAGCGCAATTTGACGATCACCCGAGGCCCGTCGGGACCGGGCCGTTTTCCGGCCCACACAACTTTGGCGATCCACGTGTTGAGCTCGAATGCTTGCACAACGTTTTTCGTCAGATCGGGATCGAGTGCGGACAAGTTGGCAAGCCGTCCGTCACGCATGACGGCAGCTTTGACATCCGATTGGATCCACTCAGGCTGCGCGGTCACTTCAAAACTATCGGCAGTAAGCAAGTACTGACGACGCTGTTGGATGGCTCGGCCATATTTTGCCCAGCCAAAATAGCCGCCCGTGATCAATACGACGACCAGTACGGCAATGCCAAACAGCCCGCGCCCGTTGCCCACCAGTGGGGCAATGATCCAGCCTGCGGCCGCCCGTGCCGAACCGCTTAGGCTCGCCCCTTTTCGCGCTATCATAACCATCCTCCATGATGGCATTACGTTGGTGCCAGCCACTCCATCGTGTCTACGAGGGGAATAGCGTCTACTGCCCGATTGGCGTCTTTTACCAGACTTCGATATCGGTTTCCAGCTCGACTCCGAGCCGTTCGCGAACTTGTAGCTGCACTAATTCGATCAATCGAATGACCTCTTCCGTGCTAGCACCCGTGCCGGCGACGATAAAGTTCGCATGCTGCTCACTGATCTCGGCACCACCGATCTTGGTACCTTTCAGCCCAGCCTGTTCAATCAGCTCAGCCGCTCGAGTCCCGCTCGGGTTCTTGAAAATCCTGCCCATACTCTGGTCGCTGGACGGCTGCTTCGATTTCTTCACGATCCACAGCGTCTGCATGCGCTTGGTCAGCTCGGTACGTTCGTCTTGTTCGAGCACAAGGTTAGCGCGCAGAATCACCAGCTCGTCCAGACTGCTATATCGGTATGCGAAACGGAGTTCATCACGTTCGTGTTCGACAACTTCGCCACTGCGGGTCATCACCTCCGCCCACCCAGTCCATTGGCCCACATCGTGGTTTTCAGTACCGGCATTGCCGCGCAATGC
The DNA here is from genome assembly GCA_024277285.1 of Planctomycetota bacterium. Next base: position 2,081 of record JAJRVM010000113.1, on the reverse strand, counting down.
CCCCCCAATGGTGCCTGGAATGCCAACCAGGTGTTCCAGCCCCGCCAGCCCCTCGCGAACGGCCGTCGAAATGACATGCCCCAGTTTGGCTCCAGCCCCGGCCGTAATCACTTCGTCTTTGACGGTGATTTCGGAAAACGCCGCGGCCCCCAGGTGAATGACCAACCCCGGCACTCCTTGGTCGCGCACCAGCAGGTTCGAGCCGCCGCCTAGAATACGCACCGGCAGCTCCTGTTCACGACAGTGCCGCACCAGTGCCTCAAGCTCCTCGACACAAGTTGGCTCGGCAAAATACTCGGCCGCGCCTCCAAGGCGAAACCATGTGTATGGCGCCAGTGGCTCATGCTCACAAACGATATGCTCAAAACCGCTCAGAAGACCCATCTCGTACTACCCGTAACTAGAGCCGTCGCCAGGCCACCAGGGCTCAGCCGAATTACTTTTTCCGTATTGGTTTCGCCAATCGCAATTGACGCCATTGTTCAGTTACCGCCAAGTACCGTTGCCGATGCAACCGCTTCCACGAAGGTTCGAGGTCAGCTGCGGCTCGGTACGTTTATCATCGGCAAAAGCACACTTAATCCATTGCATTTTAGCGATTTGCGGCCGCAATCGGGATCCCCCAACGTATTGCCGTGCCGATCGCGATCGTACCAGATTGCCCGGATTGCCGCGACCTTCCAATCGTAACATCCGCCAACGCACCATCAAGAACGGTGCCGCAAGAACGCACCACAAAGAACACAGGCCAGGCGAACTAGTCGAGCCGGCGAATTCGCAGCAGCAGGCTATTGGTGACCACCGAGACACTGCTCATGGCCATCGCCAGTGCCGAAAACGCCGGCAGAACGGCCAGCACCTCTTTTCCAGCCAAAGGCACAATCAACCCGGCGGCGAGCGGAATGAGGGTCAGGTTATAGCCGAACGCCCACCACAGGTTCTGTTTGATGGTACGCAGCGTTGCGCGCGACAGTCGAATTGCTTCGCCGACTTTCCGTAAATCGGGCCGCACCAAGACAATATCTGCTGCTTCGATCGCCACATCCGCACCACTGCCCACCGCGATCCCCAGGTCGGCCGCGACAAGAGCTGGGGCGTCATTGATACCATCGCCCACCATGGCCACGCAACGCCCTTCATTCTGCAGCCGCGCTACCACTTGCTGTTTCTCGGCCGGCCGCACTTCAGCGATCACCTCGGTAATCCCCACTTCACGGCCAATCGCTTCGGCCGTCGCGCGCTTGTCGCCCGACAGCATCATGACGTCGAGTCCCAACTTGTGCAGATCGGCGACGGCGGCACGGCTGTGTTGCGCCACAGGGTCCGCGACCGCGATCGCGCCGAGAAACTGGCGGTCGAGGCCGACGAACAGGAGCGTTTGTCCCGCGTCGCGCAAATGCGCGACCGTAGCCTGCTCATCCCAATCGATGGTAATCCCCAATCCTTCAAGCAACTGTTCGGTTCCGGCCGCAACGCGACGGCCTTGCCATTGGGCAACGACCCCCTGACCGACCATGACTTGCAATGCTTCAGCCTCAGCTCCCACAAGCGCACGCTGAGTTGCTTCTTGGACCACTGCTCGTGCCAGCGGATGGTCACTCAACTGCTCCGCCGCAGCCGCCACTTCCAGTAATTTCGTCTCATCATGCCCAGCATTGGCAATCAGTTTCCGCACGCTCGGAGCCCCGGTGGTGATCGTTCCTGTCTTGTCGAGCACCACCGTGTCGATCCGCCCAGCCTGCTCCAACGCTTGCGCATCCTTAACCAGAATTCCCGACTCCGCACCGCGGCCTCCCCCCACCAAAACGGCGGTTGGCGTTGCCAGCCCCAAGGCACACGGACAGGCGACGATAAGAATCGAAATCGTGCACATCAGTGCCACGTGCCGTTCCCCCAAGGCCAGCCACACGACGAGCGTCACCACCGCAATCAGCAGAATTCCGGGTACGAACCAGGCCACAACTCGGTCGGCAAATCGTTGCACATCCGCCTTCGACTCTTGCGCCTGGCGCACCAGTTCAATCGTCTGCGCCAAAGCAGTTTCTTGCGCGGCGTGGATCACGTTGGCAATCAACGCACCG
>JAJRVM010000112.1 GCA_024277285.1 Planctomycetota bacterium | reverse complement strand
GGGGATCTTCGTTCTTTTCCTGCATGGGCTCTTGATCGGGTGGTGGTCTTGAGAGCGGTGATTTTCCCACTTCCGGTGGTTCTTGGAGTTCGATTCTCCGAATACTGCGATTCGTCCTCTGGATTCGTCCTCTGCGGGTCTCCGCGTCCTCTGCGTTTTCATTCTTCCTCAGGAACTGCGGACCATCAGTGCGTTCCTGCACCCGTCAAAGCCACTCGCGGCGGCAGAGCCTGACACGTACCAACCGATCGCACCAGCCAGATCTCCACTCACAAATCTCGTGCCGAACAGGATTGGCTAGAAGCCACCGCCACCGCGTCCGGACACGCGCTTGCTCGTTACCGGCTCAAACAATACAGACGCTCTTGGCGATGACCATCGACCGATTCAGCGACTCGCTGAAAGATCTGGCCGTTGCAGATTGCGGGCGTCGATATGACTTCTTCGCCCAGTCGGTTCTTCTCGAGCAATTCAAATCGCTCAGGCGATGCTCGGAAAATAAACGTTTCCCCGGCCTCATTGGAGGCATAGATCAGGTCTCCCACGAGGACCGGTGACGCACTGAACGTTCCTCCGACACGAGACCGCCACATTTCCTCGCCCGTTTCGGTCCGCCAGCAGCCGGCAATTCCCGCGTCCATCATGGCATAGAGGTAGCCGTCTCGAACCAACATCGACGGCACGTAAACACGGTTCTTATTCTCCCAAGCAGTCTGTGCCGAACCGTCTGCGCGAATGGCCGATACGTGATTTCGAGGGTAACCACCGCTGGTAAAGATGAATTGACCGTCAGTTACGGTTGACGTAACGCACTCGGTTGTCGCACCGTCGGTCTCCCACAATGTTTCACCAGTCAGCGGATCGAGACTCGTGACGAGATTACAGCCCGAAATCAAGACCTGATCTCGGCCGGCAACGTGCAAGATCGTTGGCGAGGGATAATTGGCTGTTTTGGGGCGATCGCGCCGCCAGACGACTTCGCCCGAACTTTGCTGCAGGGCAACGATCGCGCCACCCCCCTTGTTATCTGCTGACACGATGACCAACGATCGGTACAGGGAAGGCGATGAACCGAACCCTTGGTGGATGACATAGTCACTAATCTTGGTTTGCCAGAGTTGCTTACCGCTCAGGTCGATCGCGGTCGTGTAGACCGCACCGCCGTTGAGGAAATTCACGAACAACCGGTCGGCCGCGCAAGCCGGCGTACTGGACGCCGCTGTGGATTTTGGATTCTTGACGGTCAAGCCACCACGGTGCACGATCGCCTCCCATCGCAATTTGCCGTTGTCACGATCGTAAGCGGCGAGGGCCTGAAGATCGCGATCGATGTCCGCAATTTGGAGGAGGACCTGATTTCCGACCACGATCGGCGACCCGTAACCGCGTCCGGCAACATCGGCCTTCCAGAGTACGTTTTCCGTTGAACTCCATGACTTTGGTGGCTGCTGGTCTGCCACCGCCACGCCGTTTCGATTCGGCCCCCGCCACCAAGGCCAGTCTGTCGGCGCTGGTGACAGTCGGTCGTCGACAGGCGTGGGGCCGTCGGCGACGGCCAACGCAATTGGACCGAGCATGGAGAACGACAGGACGTAACACAGTGTGAACGACAGGAGGTGGCGCATGGGGCTGGAAGGTTAAGGCAGCAGTGGGGTTGTACGGAATCGAAGACACATTCCTGAGAATCCTTCCCCAGATACCTGCTTGGCGAAGCCCGCGGGACAAACGATAATGGCAGTTTGCTCCGATAGAATTCCGACCCGAGGCGAGACCTATGGTACCACAAGCGCCGTGGATTACGTACCGTCCTGAATTGAAGGTTCTGGACTGCACCATTCGTGACGGAGGACTGATCAACAATCACCAGTTTTCTGACAACTTGGTGCGAGCGGTTTACGATACTTGCATCGCCGCGGGCGTTGACTACATGGAGATAGGTTACAAGAACTCGCCTCGCCTATTCTCCAAGAGCGAGTATGGTGCTTGGCGGCACTGTGAGGAAGATGACATGCGTCGCGTCGTGGGTTGTCATGACGCGGATAAGACGGGCCTTAAGCTCTCGGCGATGGCCGATGCCACCAAGAGTGACTGGAAGGACCAACTGGTTCCGGCCGACCAGAGCGTGTTGAGTATGATTCGCGTTGCGTTTTATGCGCATCAAGTGTCGGAAGCCGTTCAGATGATCGAGCATGCTCACGAGCTGGGCTATGAGACGATGGCTAATCTGATGGCGGTGTCCAACATTACGGAGGCCGAAATCGACACGGTCCTGCACGCGATCGCGCCCACACCGGCAGGCACGATGGTCATTGTCGATAGCTTTGGACACCTGTACCGCGAACAGATCGACACACTCTATCGCAAGTACTCGGCGGCGATGGAAGGTACCGGAAAGGAAATCGGTATTCACGCCCATAACAACATGCAGTTAGCGTTCGCCAATACGTTGGAAGCCATCATATTGGGCTCCAACCGAGCCGACGCAACGATGATGGGATTGGGACGAGGAGCCGGCAACTGCCCGATGGAATTGCTGCTCGGATTCCTGCGAAACCCGAAATTCAATCTGCGACCGGTGATCAAGTTGCTCCGCGACGACATCGAGCCATTACGGGAGACGGTCGAATGGGGGCCATTGGTCCCGTTCAATATCACCGGACAGCTCAATCTTCATCCGCAAGCCGCCATTAAGTACCGTTCGGGTGAGCACAAGGACGACTATTTGAAGTTCTACGACGACATCGTCCGCGACATTTAGTGGCTTCGATCCCATTGTCAAGCATCGAAGGCGTTAGCCCGGACCAGCCGGCGAGGTCGTTACGCAGAGACGCGCAGAGGGCTGCGAAGGTTTTCCCTCATCCAGAGTCTCTCGTCCAAAGTCCCCCGTCCTTACGAATGATCGGATGGGCGACGAGTCTAAATTTCCCGTGAGAACCAGCAGAATCTGCGTTTCAACTTCCGGGCTCGCCACGTTTTCCTTCTCGGTAAACTGGGCAATTGGTCGCATGACCGTGCGTTTCCCTGTGATTTGGGCCATTCCTGGCATTTCTCTCAAGAGTTGTAACGTTTGGCGGCGGCGTCCGCTTACGTAGGTGTGGGGCAGCAAACCCCGGACAAAAACTCAACCCGCCTCGACCTGTTCGAGTCACCAAGGAGCCCAGAAATGATCCGTCGCCTAGCTATCTTCGCCGCCCTCGTCGCCATCAGCTTCACTTCCTTCACGTCCAACGCCACTGCCGGCGGTGGCGGCCACGGTGGTGGTCACGGTGGTGGTCACGGTGGCGGTCACGGTGGTGGTCACTACCGTGGCAGTCACGGTGGCGGTCACTATCGTGGACACCGCAGCTACGTCAGGCACAACCGCTCATACGTACGACACTACACCGGTCGCCATCACAGCTACTCTCCAACCTATGTGCATCCTGTCCGACGTGCGGTGCATCCCGTGACGGTGGTTCGACCCGTGACCGTTGTTCGTCCGGCCGTTCAGGTGATTCCGCAGGCCATCATCACTCCGACCGAACCGACTTACCCCAGCGTGCCGACCGGATCGACTTTGACTATCCCGGCAAATTTCCTGGGCGGTCTGCCGGGCAACGTGTTCATGGTTTTCGACGACATCAAGTTGCCGGTTCAGGTGAATGCTTGGACCGAATCGGGGGTAACGATTACGCTCCCGCCGATGGCCATCAAGGAGACGGTGCTGATTCGATTGGACATCGTCCTTCCCAACGGCAGCATGGGCCACTCGCAGAAGATCAACGTGACCGCACCGGCTCCGGTCGTCCTGCACCCGGTCGCTCCGACGTCGCCGCTCCCGACCAACGCCGCCTTGGCAACGCAGTGAGACGCAACGGTTGGACTGACGAGCCATCGATGATCAACGTTCACGACAACAACAACTCAAAAGCTGGGCTCCTTGCGGAGTCCGGCTTT
>JAJRVM010000111.1 GCA_024277285.1 Planctomycetota bacterium | reverse complement strand
TGCAAACGGCGGTCGAATCTGATGTTTCTGGGTCGCGCAGAAGGCGGACACTTGGTTGGAAGGGAATCGAGCGCCGGTCTGTCCGGCACGCGCGAGGTGGACACTTTGGTGGGTCGCGGCGTGAGCGTAAGACAAGACCACCGAAACCAGACTGTCTGGCCTCGCGGCGCGTCTGGCCTCGCGGCGGTCTGGCCTCGCAGTAGTTCAACCACGGCATGGAATGCCGTGCCACATTGCGTCGAAACCAGACTCGAAACCAGACTGTCTGCTGCTGACGTCCGAAAATCGGTTACTTGTTGACTTGAAGGCTACCCATCGGATACCAGCCGCCTTCTGTTCGGCCTTCGATCGCCAGTCTGATTTTGGGCTGTCCACTCTCCAGATCAATCAAACCGATTTCCAAGTCGTACGGTCCTTCTGGCAGATCAGATGGTATCCGCACCGGACAATCGAACAGATTATCGCCGGGCAACCAACGGCGAATGTCGGCGTTTGTTATGAGGACCGCCGAATGCTCACCATGTGTGAGCCGAACGGCCAGCGGGAAATGCCGATAACAGGGAGCTACACCTTTATTCTCCCACCATGAAGTGATATTAAAGTGCGATTACTAAAACCACAAAGCCTGGGTGGAAGTGCATTGGCGATCTCCTCATAATACGCAAAGCGAGCCAGGTCGTGCGCGGTCTTGTGTAACGTTATGTGTGTTGCGAGATGGTGTATCCGAAGAGTTTCATTTCGCAGCGAGCAGCGTCCAAGGCCATCGGCAGTAATCGTCGCAAGAAACAGCTGAGACAAGGCGTATTCTACAACACTCACTGCTAGAGAGTCGACGGTCGCCACAAGATAGGATCCATCAATCGATGGGCAAGCGAAAACACGAACTCGTACTGTAATCTATCCATGTGGGTACCAAAAACACCTGTTGAAAACGAAAAGAGCCTGAAGAAAGAAGCACTGGGCGACGCCGTAGCCTATGCGGGTTTCCTTTTTGTTCTTCTTCTATTGACCTTGAAAATCGGGCTCCGTAAAGGGATGACGATGCATGCTCCTGTGCCTTGGAGTGAGCTTCCGTCACACGTACCGATGGTTCTGGGATTCTCAGTTGTTACGCTCGTCTTGACCTACTTCTTCCAGAAGGCGAATATCCGCAGAACAAGGTCTCGTGCGTTCGTCTGCCTCGGGTGTGGAAAAGAGTGCCGAGAAACCAAAATCCCTTCCTGCCAGTGCGGTGGCCCATGCGCCGACTTGAACGGCGCAAAGTGGGCTGACGCAGGCCCCGACGAATGAGCGTGTTTGCTCCCTCGACACGGCAACCGCTCACAAGCACTCGGTCCGCCCCATTTGCTTTCTTCGTCGCGTTGCACGAAAATTGGAGATGGCAACTCCAAAACAAAAGGAACCGACAAGATGCCCCAGCTTCCGACCACATTAATCTGCACACTCTTTCTCATCACGCTTTCGGCATTGGCCCCCACTGTTGAGGCCGGCGACGCACAATGGACCTGCTTGACTGATGACTCGAAGCTGGAAGCTTGGCAGGACAACCACGGCGACTGGACCATTGCCAGTGACGCGACGCTTGCCCCGTCTAACCCACGTTCACTTGTCGCCAAACCTGGGCGTGGTGTCCTGATCAGCACTTTGCAAGGACGAGCTGATTTCCGGAACCTTGCTACCAAGCAACTATTTGCCGATTTGGAGGTGCATGTCGAGTTTCTCTTGCCCAAGAACGGGAACGCAGGCGTTAAGCTGCAAGGACTCTATGAGATTCAAATCAGCGACAGCCATGCGAAGAAACATCCAACCGCATCATACTGCGGCGGCGTCTATCCACGTGCGGAGTTGAAACCACGCTACCACACGATCGACGAAGGGATTACACCTCGCACGAACGCCGCGAAACCACCCGGCCAATGGCAGTCGCTGGACATCCGCTTTCAAGCGCCTCGGTTTGATGCCGAAGGCAACAAAACGGCCAACGCCAAGTTTCTGCAGGTCGTACTCAACGGTAAAATGATTCACAACGACGTTGAACTCAAGTGGCCCACTGGCCACGCATGGCGCAAAGAAAAGGAAGTGGCTCGTGGCCCCCTGTTTCTGCAAGGCGACCATAGCCCCGTTGCCTATCGTAATGTTCGCGTTCGAGCTATCTCCCTGGCGCCGCGGCCGAATATCGTGCTGATCATGTGCGACGATATGGGTTGGTCCGATATCGGCTGTTACGGCGGTGAGATCAACACACCCAACATCGATCGACTCGCTACCGAAGGGCTGCGTTTCACTCAGTTCTACAACAATGCTGTCTGCTGGACGACGCGTGTTTCATTGATCACAGGTTGCTACCCGCGATATCCGCGTCCACTCTTGAAAGAGACCCTGGCGACGCTACCCGAACTCTTGCGCAATGCCGGCTACCAAACAGCGTTGGTGGGGAAATGGCACCTAGGACGAACTCATGCCACACACCCACTTCGCCGTGGGTTCGATCATTTCTACGGACTACTCGACGGATGTTGCAACTACTTTGATCCCGCCTATCGCGACCCAAAGTACAAATGGTCGATCACGGGCGATGGGTACCGATATTTCGCGGACAACCGTGATCGAATCACAGAGTTCCCCGATGACTTCTACACCACGGACGCGTTCAGCGACCGGGCCGTGCAGCTCATCCGACAAATGGCGAACACACAACTATCATCGCAACCCGACACCAAGAGCTCGCAACCATTTTTCCTGCACGTTTGTTACACGGCACCACACTACCCCATTCACGCCAAGCCGGTCGACATTGCGAAATACCGAGGCAAGTACGCGCAAGGCTGGGAACAACTGCAAACCGCACGTCATCAACGTCAGTTGAAAATGGGGTTAATCGACCCATCTTGGAAACTCCCCAAGATCGATCCGGAGGCCAGACCGTGGACCGAGAGCAAATATCCTGAACCATGGCAACAGCAGCGTATGGAAGCCTACGCGGCAATGATCGATTGCATGGACCAAGGCATTGGACGCATCCTGACAGCGCTCGAAGACGCCTCCGTCGCCGAGAATACTATCGTGATGTTCCTGTCAGACAATGGTCCCGACCGGACCGAGTTTTCCGATGCCGGCCCCATGCAGACACCTGGTGCCAAAGAGTATTACACGACTTGCGGACCCGGCTGGGCTTTCGCGCAAAACACGCCTTTTCGGCGTTACAAGACCTGGATGCATGAAGGAGGTATTGCAACCCCAATGATCGCCCGTTGGCCAGGCCACATTCGTCCCAACACGATGACCTCTGAAGTGGCTCACATCATCGACTTCTTGCCAACCTGTTTGGAGTTGGCCGGTGCACAGCCGTCCAAATCACGCGGGGACCACAAGACCGTGCCCATTGATGGCCGCAGTCTGGCACCGGTGTTTGATGGTCGTGCTCGCCAAAGTCACACCTGGTTGTTTTGGGAATTGAACGGCGCACGCGCAACTCGCAACGGCAAATGGAAGCTCGTAAAGGAACCCAAGCGGAAAACGTGGGAATTGTACGACCTGGATTCCGACCGCACGGAAACAAACAACTTGGCCGATCGTCACTCGGACCGCGTCGAGCGAATGACGCGAGCATGGTCTGAGTGGGCAGAAATGACCGGTGTCACCCATCGCTCCAAGAAATCGAAGAAATAGAAGTGCAATGACACAGCCCTGCCGACAAGCTCAACAACCCCACTCGCGAACGCAAGACGCACTCTGGGCACACGCCTTTGCAGGACCGAGCAAGTGAACACGACTGAACGCTGCGAAGGACGGACAATCAACGGATACCACGTCGGTCGCCGCTCACCCCATTGCCCAGAGTACCGCAGGCTTTGACAGACAAAGCTAGGCGCATCGAAACACACAATGCAAAAAGGGCACCCCGTCGGTACCCTTCTTATTCGATTCACAATAATTCACCACAACGGTCAACTATCGTCGGCCTCAGGCGTCTCCGGTTCCGCAGGTTGCTCGGCCGCCATTTCTTTCCTTCTGCGGCGTTGCTCCCGTTTCTCCTCCGCCTTTCTCTTCTTTTCCATTTCGCGCCGACGTTTCTCGACCGTGTTCTGATTTTTTGCCATAAGTGCCTTTCAGATTGATATGTGTGCGGGGGCGACGTAAGGCCCCGCGCAAGCGGCTTGTATCCGCGTCAGTTGTACTGACTCGCTGGAAGCGGCGACTGTGAAGACGCGTCAAATGGGGTGTTGCGGTGCACCATGCGCCGCGCGACTCGGCTGGTTCAATAGCGACGTCCCCGATCACCTCCGCCATATCCCCCACCACCGCCACCACCGCCGCCACGTCCACCACCGTATCCGCCGCGACCGCCGCCGCCGCCGCCACCACCACGATTCTCGCGCGGCTTGGCCTCGTTCACCGTCAGCGATCGACCCTCATGTTCCAATTCGTTCAATCCGCTGATCGCCGCCTGAGCTTCGGACTGATTGGACATCTCGACAAATCCGAAACCCTTGCTGCGACCCGTGTCTCGATCCGAGATCACTTGCGCACTCTCAACGGTGCCGAACTGTGAAAACAGCTGTTCCAAATCCGAGCTATTGACACTGTAACTTAGATTTCCGCAATATAGCTTCGTTCCCACCGTAGATCTCCTGTGCGCGGGAATGACGGCCCGATCTTTCACTTTCCGGGACCGAAGAGAAAGGGGCTGACGTAGGAGCCCACCAAGTGAGACGAGCGAAAGAGCTCTCGATCGGCCAGTTTTTCGCGCACCGGCTTCGAAGACGCCATCGTTCGACAATGCAATACCCTCCTTTTTAACCGGGATCCACGTTGATGTACACCGGACTCGATGGTCCACAATAGTGCAGTGCCGCACTGGCGAATCCGCAAGAAGGTGGCAAACCATGGCCCCCCCCCTTTCATGTTCCGGCCGATTAGCACTATTCTCACGCAGTTTCGCAGCGTTCAACCGCTGGTGACGGCCGTCCCCAAGGCATTCTCAAGGTTGCAGCTGCGTAATGGGCCGAGCTAAATCCACACTTCAAAATACCCAGTTTGTTGCTAATTCCAACCGCATCGGGTTATGATAGTCGCAAGGGGCGTCTTCCAGCCACGTTGTGGCGGGAAGATCACGCGAGCAGACGAGGAGATCTCGATGGTTTTTCGCCAATTGAGGTATTGGTGCGCGCTTCTTTCCCTTTGTTTCACCTTCCTAACCTGCCAAGCCCTAGCCGATCAGCCTTCGGCCATCCGCGTCCCCCTGGCGCCCCCACAGCTCAGGAAATTGATTCAGGCACGCGACTGGGAGCAGGCAAGCATTGCCATCGGCATGGCGATCCAACGGCAAGACACGAAACAGAACAACGCGACGGAAAAAAACCCCGACCGTATCGCCTTGGAGAAGAACGCGGTTGAAAAGGGCGAGGCGTCCGTTGATCGACTGCTGTACCTGAAGGGACGGGTCTTGCACTTCCAAGGTCACTACGACGCGGCAGTCGCAACGTTCGCTGAACTTGAAAAACGATTTCCAAATAGTCCGTGGAAGCGGCGAGCTCGGTTCGCAGCGGGGATTGCACTGGTCAAGAAAGGCGATTTCCGCCGTGCTGAACTGCTCTATCGAGCTGAGGCTGAAGCCCTGCAATCGGCCGAGCGCAAGCAGGAGTTTGCCGGCATCTATCTGGAGTATGCCGATGCATTCTTTTCCCCATCCGAGGAAAAGACCAAGCCGAACTACGCTGAAGCACTGCTATTTTACGAGAAAGCTCTCGACGCTGGCCCAGCGCCCAAGCGGCGCATCGCGGTCGAGCTGCTCATCGCGCGCTGCCACCAACTGCTCGGCAAGGCCGCCAAAGCGGCGCAACGTTACACCAGCTTCATCGAGCGTCACCCGAACGGCCGTCAAGCCAGCGAGGCCCGTTTTCGATTGGGCGAATGCCGCTTGGCTTGCGAGCAACCCAAACAAGCCCGGCACATCTGGCGGGAGTTGATCGCCGCGAACGACGCGGCGGCGGGCAAATGGGTCGCAGAGGCCAGTTTCCTGCTTGCACGTACGTGGGAAATCCCCTCGCCGAAGACGGACACACAAATGAACCAGGGAGTTGCTGCGTTGAAAGACTTCCTCGTGCGTTTTCCCACACACAGTCGCGCCGCCCAAGCGCACTTGGATATTGCTAAGAGCTACATTGCTCGTAAACATTTTGAAGAGGCGGTGCGGCAACTTGAAGCCCTGCTGACGGACAAACGATACCGGACAAGCAAACAAATACCGCGTGCACGCCAACTGCTTGGTCGAGCGTTCGTTATGCAAGAGCGTCTTGCCGATGCCCTAGCCACATGGCGCGAGTTTCTTGTCGAGCATCCCAGTGACGCGGCGTGGAGTGATGTTCAACAGCAAGTGGTTGACACGCAATACCTGATCGCTGCCGGTAAAGTCGACACGCGCCAGTTTGACGTCGCCCGGCAGTTGTTTCGCGAATTCCTTGCCAAATACCCACTCGACTCACGCGGCCCGGAGATCCTTTTCCTATTCGGACAAATAAGCTACGCGCAGAAACACTGGGATTCCGCTATTGAGGATTGGCGACGTGTCGTTTCGAAGTTCCCCGATACGGACGAAGCATCGCACGCCCAATACAACATCGCCGTTGTCTTGGAAGAAAAACGACACAAACCCTTGGCCGCGTTAGAAGAGTATCGCAAGACCACCTGGGGCGAGTACGCTCAACACGCACGACAAGCCGCGTTGCGGCTCAACTCGAAGTCCCTTGCGGTGGTCACGCCCCGCGTCTTTCGCTCGGACGAGAAACCGCAATTGAAATTGACCAATCGAAATATTTCGTCCGTCAGCGTGAGTATGTACAAGGTGAATCTCGAATCCTACTTCCGCAAGATGCACTCGACCGAACACATCGAGAATATCGACACAGCATTGATCGACCCCGACGCCAGTTTCGTCTTTGATATTCCAGGCCATGAAGCATATCAGCAATGCGAAAACGTGCTCACCGTGGCACTGCCAGACGACGCAACTCGAGGATCGATGGTGGTAACCGTGCGCGGCGGCACGCTGGAAGCAACGACGTTGGTGATCCAGAGCGATTTGGAAATCGTCGTCAAGGCGTCGCGCAACGAAGTGTTCGTCTTTGCCGAGAACATGTCGAAAGGAGCACCCTGGCCCGGAGTGCGATTGCTGCTCTCCGACGGACAACGCATCTTTGCCGAAACCACGACAGGACCCGATGGTGTGTTTCAAGCGACTTACGAGCAACTCCGCCGCGTCGACGACGTTCGTGTGCTCGCGGTCGCCGATGGTCATATCGCCTCGAACGTCACTCTTCTTGAAGGGATCCGCGTTGCGCAAGGACAAAAGGACAAGGGCTATATCTACACCGATTGCCCCGCCTATCGCGCTGGCCAGCAGGTGCGAGTTCGCGGATGCATCCGAGCACTGAGCGATGGCAAGTACGTCGTCGACAAAACCACCCCATGCCATTTCGAAGTGTTTGACGTTCGCGACCGCATGATCTGGCGGCAAGAAGTACCGATTGGCGACTTCGGAACCTTTCACACGCAATTCACGTTGCCGACCACCAGCCCGCAAGGAACCTACCAACTGCGCGTTGTTAACGGAGCGAAACGCCACTTTCAAGGCACTTTTCGCGTTGAACAGCCGATACAGCAACCAGTCCGCATTACCGTCGAAACACCACGCCGCGTGTACTGCCGCGGCGAACAAATTAAGGGCGTCATACGCGTCGCATACGACTACGGCGTCCCTTTGATCGGACGAGAAGTAACGTACCAATTGGCAGATGACTTGATTGCAACGGCGACGACCGATGCGAAAGGGGAAGTACACTTCGCGCTGCCGACACACGAGTTTCAGGAGAATCAGATCGCGCCGCTCGCCGTCACATGCAGCGAGGGGCCAATCGAAGCACAATTCAATTTCTATCTGACAACGCAAGCATTCTGGATCGAACTTGGCGCCGCCCGTGACACGTTCGTTGCTGGCGAAGAATTTGAGCTTACCATCGCAACGAAAGATGCCACGGGACAACCAACCGCGCGGCAACTGGATCTCCGCGTTCTGAAACTCTCGACCGTCGATGGCAAGGTGAATGAACTGCCCGTGGAAGACCACGTGGTCAAGACAGCAACAGGTGAGAACTCAGCTGTTCATGGAGTCGCAAAGCACACGCTGCTGTTACCGAAACGTGGACGGTACCGAGTGCGCGCCGAAGGTGAAGACCGCTGGGGCAATCGCGTCCGCAGCCAATTCGATTTGGTGGTTTCCGACACCGACGACTCTGTTCGCTTGCGAATCCTTGCCGATCAGCAGGTGTTCCGAGTCGGAGACCAGGCGACCGTCACGCTGCATTGGCGCGAGAAACCGGCCCTGGCACTTGTCACCTTCCAAGCCGACCACGTGCTCGATTACCGGTTGGTTCACCTGAAGACTGGCCCCAACAAATTACCCATCGCAATGAACGCGCGTTTGGCGCCCAATTTCCAGCTTGAAGCCGTCGTGATGGCCGACATTCGAACGGCACTCGACGAGCTGCGATCGAAGAAAGTACCTTCGGAATCCAGACCAACAGCTGAAGAGTCAATAGAAGACGAACCGCGCGACAACGGTGAGTTGAATGAAGCGGCGTCTATGGACCGACAAACGGACTCGGCACTACCGATCCGCTTCCACGCCGCTTCTGTCACGCTGAGGGTCGAGCGAGCGTTACGAGTGTCACTGGCGTACCAGCGTGCCGACGGCGCACGCGGCCTACTCAAGCCAGGAGAGTCGATGGAAGTGACCATTTCGACCACCGACTGCCAGGGAAAACCGATTCCTGCGGAAGTCAGCCTGGCGATGGTCGAACAAACGCTGCTCGATCGGTTCAAGTGGCCGCTGCCGTCGATCGATGCATTCTTTCGCGCCCGCGACCGCCAAGAGGCGGTGCATACCGGAGCGAGTATCGGCTTCGCTTACCACGCCACAACGACGTTGGTCAATCCGTTGCTCCTTGATGAAAAGGACCGCCGTGAGCTATCGGAATTAGGCGCCGTTCAACTCAACTCGCCAGTCGCTATGAGCGAGCCCGGCGAGAGTGGCGTTGCGAATGGCGATAGAAAGCGGTTGTCAACACGCAAGAACAAGGAGTTCGAGTCACAACTGGTGATTTCGCAGGTGCAACAAGTCATTGCCCAGGCGCGTGTCGACGCGCAAGACAGCAAACGTGGCAACATGACACTCCAACCAGACGAGACCGCCTATTGGGATCCGGCGATCATTACCGACGAACGTGGCAAGGCCACAGTCACGATCAAGCTGCCACCACATAGAACCGCATGGACGCTGATCGCGAAAGGCATCACACGCAATACTCTTGCTGGTGAAACCACGCTTGAATTGACGACAAGGAACGACCTGTTCGGCGAATTAGAGCTTCCACTCGCACTGGTCGAGGGCGATAAGGCGGAAGTAATCGCACGAGTGCACAACAATCGGTTGGCCAGGGGCCCCATTGCGGTAACGTTGACGACCACGATCGCCGGCCGAAGTACCGTCCAGACCAGGAACATCCAGGCTACGGATAAGAGGGTTGTTGAAGTACCATTCAAGGTCGCATTGGACCAGACAGACAATAGTGACTCGGCCACGACGTCCGTCACCGGCGAGGCTCGTTTTCAGTTGACCGTCGCCGCAAGCGGCATGCGCGATTCGATACACCGATCGGTGCCAATTAGACCGCGCGGCATTGCGCTGTTTTCTTCAACCGGAGGGTCCGCAGATGCCAGCCTCACGGCTTGGCTCGAAACTCCGAAGGACACACCATTCCATTCACCACGCATGCAGATCATCGTCGGTCCAAGCGTTCGCCGCACGCTATTGGATATCGTGCTGTCGCCAGCGCGGTTTCGCCGTTGCGAAGAACTCTCATTCGCGGCAAGTACCGACTCACTTAGCAGCGACTTGATGGCCACGATCGGTCTACAGGCCGTGTTCCACATTGGCCCCAAGAAGGATACACCGGCGAGCAGCTCGGTGCGCACTCCACCAACGCATTTGCTGGCGACCGGCCTCAGAAGACATGACGCCGACACGTTGGATCGCCAAGCTCGCACGGCGATTGCATCGCTCGTTTGCGCGCAAAACAGCGACGGTGGTTGGTCGTGGTCGGCAAGCAAGGGGACGAGCGATCGCATCGCGAGTGCCCGCGCCGTTTGGGCGCTGAGCCTCGCTCGCAACGCAGGCTACGAAGTAACGAGCAAGTGTCGCGAAGATGGGGTTCGATACCTTACCACTCAGTTGGCAGCGTCCGCCAGCGACGATGACGACATCAAAGCGATTCTATTGCACGCGTTGGGCCAAGCCGGCCAGCCCGACTTTTCGTTGGCCAATCGACTCTACCGCCAGCGCAGGTCGCTATCGCCTTCCGCTTTGCTCCACCTGGCACTGGCCTTCATTCAGATGGAACGCAAGCAGCTTGCGGTCGAGCTCTTGGCGGAATTAGCGGGGCGAACAAGAGACGGCAACGATGCACAACCAGGCCAAGCCTCCTCATCCATCAGCGGCAGCCAATCTCAAGTCGAAACTGAGGCGTTGTACGCACTGGCAATTCAAGGCACCGCACCGAAAGAACCGCGAACGAAGCATCGGATCGCATCGCTGCTGGCACACCGGACCGGATATCGATGGGCACCTGACAAGGCCACGGGCCCCGCAGCGCTGGCGCTTTGTCGGCATCATGCCGAACAACGCATCACGGACGATCGCTACGAAATGACTCTCTCGGTCAACGATCAACCACTGAAAACACTGAGTCTGACACCTGCCATGCCGACGCAGGTAATCGACGTACCAACGCGACTTATGGTTGCGGGAAAACAACGCATCCATTTCGAAATCAAAGGGCAAGGTCGCTTTACATATCAGGTGACACTGGCAGGCCATATCCCGGCGACGAACCTGAAGAACACCACGGACGCCTGGCGCGTCGTTCGATCCTACACACCGGCACTATTGGAACGCGACGGAATCACGATTGCCCGGGGCTTCAAAAACGTCCGCTACAGCGCGAAACAGTTTCACAATCCACTCACTCAGTTGCCAATTGGACGGCGTGCCATCGTCAACTTGACGATCGAACGAACAGCTCGTGTGACGAGATCAAGAGACAATGTCGAGTATTTGTGGGCCAAATCTACCATAGCCTCGGCCAGACGGACGACGCCATTCGCGAGTATCGGCGCGTCGAAGACCGCTATCCCGATGCGCACCAGTCGATCGCCTCCTTCTTGCGCAAGTCGATTCGTTTACCCGAAGTGACAACCGTGAGGCCGGGCAAGCCGGTCGATGTCGAGTTGTCATTCCGCAATATCACAACGTGCGATGTGAAAGTCTATCGAATCGACTTGATCAAGTTTGGGCTACTGCGCCAAGACATGGCCGGCATCGGCCGTATCAATCTGGCTGGGATTGACCCACAGCAAGAATCGATCATCACTTTGGCCGACAACAAGGACTATCGCGATCACTCGCGCAAACTGAACCTTGCATTGGAGGACGAAGGAGCCTATCTCGTGGTATGCCGTGGCGGCAACCTATTCGCAAGCGGCCTTGTGCTGATCTCGCCATTGGACGTCGAGGTTCAATACGATGGGGCTTCGGGCGAAGTACGCGCTACGGTCAAAGACGTTACCAAGGACCGCTATGTCTACCAAGCGGACGTCAAGGTGATCAGCGTCGGAAACGCTGACATTGTGTCAGGCCAGACGGACCGGCGCGGCCTCTATGTCGCTCACGACATCACTGGTAGCCCAGCCGTAATCGTTCGCCTTGGCACAGCGCAATACGCTCTCCAACGAAGTGCCGCCGTGGCAATGATGGACATGGGTCACGAGAACAGCCGCACCATGGGGATCTCGATTCCTCCCAGCGCGGCTCCGATGATTGCGACGACCGCAGCATCAACAAGGCAACCGGGAAGTTTGGTCGGAGTCGTGATCGCGGGCCCCGGTGCCAGTCTGGCAGAACAGCGAATCGAAGCTGCCTTAAGCACGCTCACGTCGCTCTCGTTTCGCAACTTACCGCTCCAAGACGTGGCTACCGCCATCCAACAACGGCATGGTCTCACCGTCCGACTCGACCGCCGAGCTCTCGACGACGTGGGACTCAGTGCAAAGACAGCCGTCACCTTCGAGGGGCGCGGCTTGACGCTTCGTTCCGCGCTCAGATTGATCTTACGCTAATTGGACCTGACCTATGTGGTGAGGGACGAGTCGGTGGTCATTACGACACCCGAAGATGCCGAAACCGAATTGACGACCGTCGTCTATCCGATCACCGACCTGGTTCGCTTTCGTGATTCACAGGATCAAGAGTGGGCCGACTATGACACGCTGATCGAAACCATCATATCCACTATCGCTCCTGATTCTTGGGACGAAGTGGGCGGAGCCGGCGCGGTGGAGGGCATGAATTATCAGGATACCGATGTGCTGCTGGTGTCGCAGACGCAAGACGTGCAACGCAATATCGCGCAGCTACTCGAGACGCTCCGCGCGATTACCAACAAGAAGAATCCGGATGGCAAGCTGCCAGTGAAGGAGCAACCAGTCCCCCTCCCCGGTTACGACGGAGGTATGGGCGGTGGTATGGGCGGCTACGGTGGTGGCATGGGCGGCTTTCGCGGGCCTGATCCAACGCAGCGCACTAACAGCGGTACGCCGAGTGCCTCAAGACGCGCGGCGAAGACACTTGCAGGTCCGGGACTCCTGAAAGGTTTGCAGGAAACGAAACGCCGCCTCCAAGGCAAGCAGGTCGACAATCTCCAGCGCATCTACGATCGCGGCCAAGGCGGCATGGGTGGCGGTGTCGGCGCCGGCGGTATGTTTTGACGTAGCCATTCTCAAATGGTTCACGTTCGGCATCGGCTGGCAGCACAGATAAACTCCACAACTGACCGCACGAGGCACCTGAGGTCGACCAGCGTTCAACTACTTGCAAAAAACCGATGTGCTAGGTCCCGACTTATCTGACCAAGTTTGTCCCGGATTAGGTGTCTGACAATTTGGCTGAGCTGTAGATTTGACGCCGTTTGGGAATACCAGAGAGTCGGCATCCCTGGGCGAACCGCTGTTGCAGAATATCCTCTGTC
>JAJRVM010000110.1 GCA_024277285.1 Planctomycetota bacterium | reverse complement strand
TGCCCCGGCCGGGAGCACGACTGGTCAGCTACCAAGCTGACTCTTCCCTTTCGTCGGTCGAGCTCAAGACTTGCCATCAATCGCCGCTTCGCCGAGACCGAAACAGGACGCGGCTTGCGTTTCCCTGGTAGCTCGCCAGTTGTGGCTCCGGCTGGGACAAGCCCAGCGGAAGCCTGCTGCAATTGAAGTGCTTCGTTTGCTGTTTCAATTCTCCCTCTTTTCGTGAGCCAGGATTTCGAAGTAGCGTTCGACCAGATTTTCATATTCCGGTGGTACCGATTCTTCACTGGCGGCCATCATGTCGCGTAGCAACAAGTCGCGTGCGCGACGCTGAAGGTCTTCGACGACCAACAACACTTTGTCGTTATAGACCTTAGGCGCGACGAAGTAACGGTCGCGACCGACTGCGCCGGCCGCATACTCCCACCCCCAGTGCGTCCGCGAGGTGCCCCATCCCGCTTCACTCATCGCCGCTCGTAACGCATTTGCCGCCGGACTATCAGTGACCGTTTCGTCGAGTTTCTGCAGCAACGCCTGCGTGTCGAGGTGCCATTGCGATATCTGTTCGTCCGATGTCAGCTTCGCCAAACGTTCCCGCAACGCCGCAGCTTGTTTTTCCAGGGCAATTAATTGGTTCAGCTGAGGTGCCACGACCGTACCGTGAAGTGCGTCAAGCTGATGCGCCAGCAGCTCAAGCCGGTCGGCCACGTCGCGCGCGTCAGCTTCAACACCAGCACTTTGCAAGGCACCAAGACGTTGTTGAATTGCCTGCATCCGCAGCACGAGCCCTCCCACACCCGCCTGCTCGCGCACGATCGCGACCTTCGCAATAAGTTCTCCGTCCGCTTGCGTGTCGCGTGCCAACGCATCAAGAACATCTTGAAGCGTTCGCCCACGCTCGGCCAGTTGCGCGGCCTCCTCGGCAAAATCGCCGTATTCACGGTCGCCACTCCCTTCGGCGCCCGACTCACCCGTTCCGCCACGCCCCGCCCCTCCTTGGCCGCTGGCGCCTTTTCCCTGCCCTTTTCCTTGCCCTTTTCCTTCGCCCTTCCCTTGCTTCCCCGATTGCTGGCTTTTGCCATTGGCCTGCGTTCTGGAGCGTCGGTCCGCACCGCTCTTTCTCGAAGCAATCTCACTCGCCGTGCTTGGCGAAGGCATACCAGATCGCGCGTCATCGTGAAACCGATCGGCCAACGCACGTTGTCGCTGAGCCAACTCCGCTGCTTGATCGCGTGCGGCTCCAATCTTGTCGGCCAGGTCGCGAGCACCTAGCCCCGCCGTATGCCGCGCCAGCTCGTCGAACAAACGGCGTGCCTCACCGGCCGCCTTCCGAGCGTTGTCGGTATCGCCGCGTGCTAATGCGCCCGATACGTCCTCTGCGAGCTGCGTACTACGCGCCATGCGACGCTGCGCCAACTCGGTCATACTCTCGAGCTTCGCCAACATCTGCTTGACCTCGTAGGCATCCAAGACGATCTCGTGCTGGCGTCGTTCCAGTTGTTGGCGGTCGAGCGTTTCGCCGTTCTTTCCACTCTTCTTTTCGCCAGAGCGATCCGACGACGATCGTTCGCTGCCGACGACTCGCCGGTCCGCCGGCTGTTCGGCAGCGTCTTCCTTCGAACTCGACTGTCGCGACGACGCCTCTTGTCGATCGTCCGAGGACGACTTAGAAGGCTCGTTCTTGGAATCTCCGCTAGACCCTGCCTCCGCCGCGCTGTCAGACGGGTTGCTCGAACTCCCCTCCTCACACGGCGTACCGCCCAAGGTTTCGTACACAATCCGTTCTTCCTCGGCCAACGCTGTGAGCTTGGCGGCCAGCATCTCTGCCTGGTCGTCGTCATCTTTCGGTTTGCGAAGTTTCTGAATCTGCTCGCGATCAAATTTCTGGCACTTCCCGGACGACGGACTCTTGGTGAATGCCAATCGCAGGTCGCCACGCGCTTTTATCAACAACACAAGAGCCGCGGCTTGGTGTTTGCCAGCCGGCCCAAATTCTTCGGAACGCAAGCGAGCGATGCTCTTGCGCATCACTTTCTCGGCATCGAACAGAAACTCACAACGATGGTCCCCAAACAACTCCAACCCTTGAGCCAGCGCCAGCGTGTTATCTGCCACCGATTCCTCGAACTTGACGTATTGGTCTACGACCTGTTGGTCGGGCGGCGCGATATTCGTGTTCCGAACAATGCGCTTCGTGCGATTCAAACTGAATCGTTGCCGTGCGATCAGCTCTTCGAGCGTGAGGCATCGGCCGCCACCCTGTCACGTTCCGCCCACCTTGAAGAAGCGTTGGAACGGCCGAATCTCGATAAACCTCAGATCTGTCTCGGCGCGATTGGGTCGTACCGGATGGTTATCTTCGACATATGCGTAGTACGTCACGGCGCTCGTCTCCGTGATCGGAAACTCCTCCAGACAGAGCAGCTTCTCGAGCGCAGCGCGCGTCGTCATGGAAATGTCGCCGTCCACATCCGGTTCGACGCTGATACTGAACTCGCGTGTGACAAACGGCTGCTCCTCACCATTATCGATCTGCAACACAATCCCCGCTTTACTCAAGCCAAAGTCGTCATCAACACGAATCTTCATGGGAACTTCCGCGATCGGATTCACCTCCCAAGCCACGGGTGGAGCTTCAAAACGAACTCGCGGCGTTTGGTCCTCACGAATCCGAATACGGTATTTATTTTCGGGCAATGGGCCTCCTTCGCGCGCCGTTGCCACGATCGAGTAGATCTTGTCCTCGTCGAGCCGAAGCGTCGCGGTCAGCCCCTCCTTGGTCGGTTCCAAGGGGACGCGCACCACCGTTGACGCCGTGCCGTCCGCTGCAATCTTGTACGGCAGGTCGCTCACCAGCAAGTACGCCTCACGCAGCTGGCGGTCGAACTCCAACAGTAATTCGATTTCGCTCCCTTCGATCATGGTCAGATTGCCTCCCTTTACCGTCTTCGGAGACACGCCCGTGTAACGTGGTGGTGTCAGCGTCGCCTCGAATCTGGTCAAAGCCAGTGGATAGCGAACCGCAACGTGATGGGTACTGCTGTGATAGGTACCACTGGTTGCGACCGCCTCGGCGGAAAACCAATAATCAAACGGAGCCCTCACCTTGTCGATCTTGATCGCATACTCCACGCGACGACCGTCCGCCGATACGCGCTCGATCGCTTCGGTACCCAGATCTTCATATTGCCATTGTGCGTCCGGATCGCCGACCTTGCGTTTGGCAAGAGAAACCAGCCGGTTGGTCCGCCCGTTCAACGTCACGCAGAGCGTAACGTCGTCACCCTGGTCGATCAGCACGTCGCCAGGTTGCGCGGCCATCGTCGTATATGGCTTATCGCTGAGCAGAGCCCGACGAATTGCCATGTTCGTTTGCCAGTTCCACAACAGACCGATCAGGAGCAAAAACGCCGGAACCACGGCCGCCGTTGCGGCAACGATCGCCTTCCGGCGAGGAACAATCTCACGCAAATCGAGCGGTTGCGTTTGAAGATCGGTCTCATCTTCCAACGCCGTCACCAAGCTGGGTTGAACCCCCTCGTCAGCGACTCGCTCGGGAGCGAGTCCGGAAAACTGCACCACGGTCCGCACTCGCTGGCCAAGTTGTGGGAACTGTGCCTCCAGTTCCTTGGCGGTCCGAGGCCGGCTCCACCACAACACCGCACGAATAAAAAAGACAGCGGCAACCACCGCGGCATATCCCATTCCCGCAACCAGTGCGACCGTGCGAATTCTGAGTGGCAGTTCCCACGCGTAATCGACCGCAGCCAATACGACGACCGAGGCGCCCGCTGTAAACAGACTCCAACATAGGCTTTGCACGATCCGCATTCGAAGCACCGCACTGCGTACGGCGTCAAAGCGACGCACAAATGAAGCTTTTCCCAAAGGTCGTTGCATCGTATCGTCCCTTTACATCAGCGGACAAAAACGCTCCTCACCTCAAACAACAAGCTCTCCGCCGGGCTCGCCCCGGCTGGGAGCACGACTGGCCAGCTACGGTAGATCGCCAGTTGTGGCTCCGGCTGGGGCAAGCCCAGCGGAAGCCTGATCTGCTTGCGTTTCCCGGTCATTACAAGATCCTAAACCGTCGTGCGGTTGGCAAGGAAACCTTCCACCAGAAGACAAGTCAACAGAGCGAACAGCACCCAATGCCAGACTTCATCTTGCCGCAACTCACCGTTGGC
>JAJRVM010000109.1 GCA_024277285.1 Planctomycetota bacterium | reverse complement strand
CACGACTGCGGATCAGTCCAGCCGTCGCAAGAGCAACTCCTTCACATCACACGCGCATGGTGCAGGGATGCTCAATGCGCTAAGTGTGATGCGTTGTGTGCCTGGTTCGAGGTGCATTTGACCGAGGCTTTGTGTTGCAAACGTCTGCACGAACCGGTTTTTCGGGAATCGAGTCGGCCGTCGGCGCGGCTCCGGATTGTAAGCCACGTCGATCGCTTGCTCGGTCCAGCCCGCATCGCTTTCGACACGCAAGCGAGTGCCTACAAAGGCGGGCGGGCATGTGTAGCGCACCAAGATTTCGTAGTGACCGCCGGCGATCACCTTGATGTCCCACCAAATCGTATCGTCCGAGTTGGTCCAGCCGGTCAGCCAGTCGTGCGCGAACCCAAATCGGTTGAACCAGCCGATGTCGCCAGTGAAATAGGCTTCGGTCGCGGGCAAGGTGACGATTGGCCGTGCGGCATGACCGATTTCGATCGGCGGCCGCACAATGGGCGTACTGGTAACATCGGTGAACCAAGCTTCGTAAGCATCGGCCAAGCGTTGCGTCGTAGCCGGTTGAGCAGCCGCGACATCATGTCGCTCGGACGGATCTTGCAGCATGTCAAAAAGCTGCCACGCGTCACCTTTGTTCACTGCGCGCCAACGCTGTGTGCGAACGGTCTTGCCGATCGTATGGAGATCATGGACCTCGGGCTCCGTAAAGCTGAGCACGCTACGCCATCCGGCGGTACGTGCAAAGAACATGCGGTCAGGCCAACGCTGAGTCGTGCCGATCCGGGTTGTACCAGTTGCAGTCGTACCAGTCAGTAACGGGACCAGGCTGCGCCCATCCAGAGGCAGCGTTTTCGGGTTGCGCACACCACAGAGTTCGGCGATCGTTGGTAGCAGATCGACATGCGCGGCGATTGGATCGATGGTCTTGCCAGGTGTCAGTCGGCCCGGCCAGCGCACGAAAAGGGGCACGCGCATGCCACCTTCGTGAACGGTCCCTTTCATGCCGCGCATGCCGGCGTTGTAGCGGCTCCCTTCCGGGCCCTCGGGTCCGTTGTCCGAAAGGAAAAAGACAATGGTCTGGTCGGCGATCTGCAACTGGTCCAGCTTGCCAAGCAATCGTTGCACATTTTCGTCGATGTTCTCAATCATGCCGTAGATGGCCGCCTCGCGTGGCCCGAAGCCACGCGCCGTGTACTTGTCGAAGTACCGATCGGGTACCTGATGAGGTGTGTGGGGCGCGTTGTAAGGCACGTAGCAGAAGAACGGCTGATCGTGGTGTTGTTGGATGAAACGTAGCGCATAGTCAGTGATCACGTCGGTAATGTAACCACGCGTAGCGACCGGCTTGCCGTTATGGTCCAACCTGGGGTTGAAGTAATTGTCCCAGTTACCTTGGGGCATGCCAAAATACTCGTCGAATCCTTGGCCATTAGGATGATTTGGATAGTGTTCGCCAATGTGCCACTTGCCAAAACAACCGGTGGCATATCCGGCTTGGCGAAGCACTTCGGCAATCGTCGCCTCTTGGCTGCGGACGGTCTCAAGTCCTCGCGTCACGGCGGCAGCACCCGTGCGCAGCGGATAGCGGCCAGTTAGCAGCGCGGCGCGCGTTGGCGTGCAGTAGGGACAGACAAAAAAGTTCTCGAAACGTACCGAGTCCCGAGCCAGTTGGTCGAGCGTAGGGGTGTCGATCTTGTCGTTTCCGTGGAAACCCAGGTCGCCGTAACCCTGGTCGTCGGTCAGTATGAGGAGGACATTAGGTGCAATTCGAGATTCGGACGCGATGGCGTATTGTGTAGTCTGCTTGGATAGTCCGCTTGAATGGGCAATAAGTATGAGGGTGGCGAATGTGTGCAGTAGGCGAAACGAAAACGGGCTGAAATTGGGATTGCCAAAGGCTATTGAAGGGAACATGTCGATTTCTCCGATGACCATTTGCGTCGCAGACGAGGAGGGATGTCAAACTCAGTATCCATGGTGAGGACCGGCGGGTCAACGATCAGAAATTGCAGATCAAGTTCATCGGAAGTCTTCAGAGGCAAATACGCATGGGACGCAAAGCCAAGAAACGTCGTCAATCATGCAGTGGCACCTACCGCTCGGTACGCTTCGGCCCGGAGGGCCGATACAGCCCTTGCCGGAGTCGTAAGGCTCCGGTATCGGTTGGCCTTTCAGGCCGAACGCGTCACACCGCATTGGCATGTGACACGTGCATGGCATCGGCCGGGTGGCACTGGCTGAGTGAGCGGGCATCGGTGCAATAGCATTCCATTCGCACGAGTTCGAAGGGCCTCTAACTCCGCGAACGGAGCCAGTGTTTTCGCGATCCGCTTGCGTGTGGTTCTCGTTGTTGCCGCTACGAGCACTGGCTCCGCTCGCGGTTGCGTTGTGTGATGATGGCAGCGCATTCTTGCGCTCGCTCAGCCAGTGCCACCCGACTGGTTCCAAGTGTCACCCCGGGCTTTCATAGCAGCGGCCCTTCGGACCGCACGCGTGTTGCGTAGCGTCGGTTCGTCGCGCTCGAGTGGTTGATCAGGAACTTCACATCGCGAATCAAATGGGCCGAACAGAATTGCATCAATACATTGAAATCAGACATGCATTTGCAATAGACGCTGGAGTAATCGCAGCCCAGGAGAGCGTCAGCGTGATTGGCCGGTCATCTCTTCCAGGAGACGCGGTTCGATCGTATTGCCGCGTCCGCCGATTACGCGAACGGAGGCCCACGGCGTGTCGTCGCGCCGGTCGTTGCGAATCAGGCAGCCGGTGATGAGGCTGTTGGTTGTGTTGCTGAGCAATAGTCCCGCCTGGTCACAGTCGAGGATGGTGCAGTTGTTGATGTTCATGCGATCGCAGTTCTCGATGGCCAGCCCCGCTCGTCTGCGCCATACTTCGGTGATGTGCAAGCCGGTCAACGTACAGTCTTTGCAATCGCGAAAGACCAAGCCGTTACATGGCGCGTCTGGATCGCGCGAATTGCCGTTCGGCTCGCGACGGCCGAAATTGTTAGCGCCGATGACGATGTTCGAGCTGTCTTCAACCAACAAGTTGTGCTGGTAAGCGCGCCACAGCGTGTTGCCTGTCAGCACGACGCCGCGGCACTGCCGCAGATGGACATTGCACTGAACGTCGCTCAGCACGTTTCCCGTGATCGTCACCAGGCCTTCGCGAGCCTGATGCTCAGTGGTGCCTCGATTGCTGCTGCCGATCATGCGAATATTGGCCGAACCGAGTGATGCGTGGTTGTGCTGGATGGTGCAGCCGGTGATGGCGACTTCCGCCGTCCCCCAACGGCTGTTGCGACAGTCGATCAGCACATTCGCGGTCGGTTCGGTATCGGGACTCATGTTGCTTTCCAAGTCGCACCCGGCGATGTGAATGTTGCGCACATTGCCGCCACGCGATACAATGCCTCCGCGAGCGTTGTAGCTGATGTGGCACCCCGTAATATTCGATTGGTGCAGATTCACGTCATCATAGTAGATGCCGACGCCACGGTTCTCGTAAATGTGGCAGTTGGCGACGATCACGTTGCGGTTGTTCTTGACCAAGTGGATGCCATGCAGCACGTGGCGAATCTGGACACGAGTGATTGTGATGTGCATGGTGCCAACCGCTTCGATCCCGCATGCTCGAGCATGGTCGCCCGAAATGGCGATGCCGTCGACTAAGGGCATGCGCTGCCGCTGCCAGACATTGGCCGAGAACCCTTGCGGATCGGCCGAACGGAAATGCGTGCCGACAAACCGTAATGCCGGCCCGGCACCCGCCATGACGATCTGCGCAACTCCATTGCCGTGCACCGAGGTGTAGCCGGTCTTGTCCAAATCGATCACGATCGGCTTGGTGATGCGGTACACACCCTTGGGTAAGCGAATGTCGCCAATGCCGGAATCGACCGCTCGTTGCAACGCTGCCGTATCGTCGGTTTGGCCATCGCCCACCGCGCCGAAATTCAAAACCGTTTGTGGCGGGCGTTTCTCAGGGAGTTGTGTGTCGGTTGGATTCGCGGCGGCAATCAATAGGACACTTACCAGTGCCATCAATAGCAGGCTAGTGGCCAGCAACATCTGTTTCGAGTGCATGTCGTGCTTCCTTAAAATGTGTGCGGTGCCGATGTTTTCTCTGTTCACGTGAGCGACGGTCGGCAGCCCGCGTCCTTGAAAGGCCCGCGTCCTTGAAAGAGAAGAGTGCATCGGCCACCATGCCGCCCTTTCGTCGTTAGATTCTATCCGTTCGTATATTGATCTGCCACCGAGATCCGACTCAGCGCGCCGACTGCGGAACGATTGCCCAGCTTCAAGTGGCATCCGAGTTGAAAGGCAAGCAGCCGACGTCGCAGCCAACCGCGTCTCGATTCGGTCTCAGCAAAGCGACGATTAATGGCAAACCTCTACGTTCGACCGACGAGGGATCAGGAGGGGGCTTACTGGTAGCTGACCAGTCGTGCCTCCGGCTGGGGCAAGCCCAGCGGAGGGCTTTCTCTTGAACCGCTGACCAGTCGTGCCTCCCAGTCGGGCCAGCTTGGTGGAGCGCCTTTTCATCGGCGTCTATCCGCGTTTATTCGCGGTCCTTTCCTAAATGTGCCGATTGCGTTCTCGTTTCCGTAGACGGTTACCCATCTTCTTACCGCCTTGGATGACGTTCCCATTACACCGTGGCCCAGAACACGCGGTACCAACGGTGTCGATCCGTTGCAAATGAAGTGATAGGGAGTGATAATGGTCGCCGGCTATGAAACAACGATGTGTGGCTGGGGCGGCCTTTGCGGAAGCGACTGGTCTGTGCCCTCCCACGCGAAGATCCATTGGGAGCAATCCAATGACTAACACACGCACGGTTTTGTTTTCCCTTGCAGCGCTGCTTCTGATCAATTCGCTCGGCGGCGTCCGAATCGAAATGGCGTTGGCCGGAAGTGCGCCGGAAGCGGGGATCGTCAAGCAACCTTTTGGTACGACTCCCCAAGGTGATCGAGTTGATCTGTACACGCTGACCAACCGCAACGGGATGCAGGTCACGATTTCAACGTTTGGCGCTGCGGTCACAACATTGAAAGTGCCGGATCGGAACGGCCAATGGAAGGACGTCGTCCTCGGCTACGATGATCTGCAAGGTTATCTCGCCGACACGGCCTATTTTGGCGCCACGGTCGGCAGGTACGCTGGGCGTGTGGCCAAAGGACAGTTTGCGATCGATGGAACCAAATATCAACTGTCGATCAACAATGGCTCGAACCACTTGCATGGTGGCAAGCGAGGATTGAATAAAGTCGTCTGGAACAGGGCGGTACAAAGTAGCGAACACGGTTCCGTGCTATTGTTGACCTACTCGAGTCGGGACGGCGACGAAGGGTATCCTGGCAACTTGGAGTGCATGGCAAATTATTTGTTGACCGACGCGAACGAATTGAAGATCTATTATCGCGCTACGACTGACAAACCGACCATTGTCAATTTTACCCATCACGGCTATTTCAACTTGGCGGGTTACGACGCCGGCGATATTCTCGGTCATGAACTGACGGTGTTTGCCAACTATTACGCTCCCGCCGAGCCGGAGTGGTTGATTCCCACCGGCGAGATTCGGTCGGTCAATGGCACGGCGTTGGATTTTACTAAGCCGACGGTTATCGGAACTCGGTTGACCAAAGCTCCTGCCGATCTGGGCGGTAACAACGAAGGTTACGATTTGAACTATGCGCTCAGCAACGGCGGTCGCCCCACACTTGCCGCGCGGTTGTACGAGCCCAAGAGCGGTCGAGTCATGGAGGTTTTCACGACCGAACCGGCGCTGCAAGTCTACACGTCGAATTTTCTGGACGGAACGATCAAAGGCAAAGGCGTCACGTACCAGAAATATGCCGCAATCTGTCTAGAGCCCGAGCATTTTCCAAACTCGCCGAATATCGGGCATTTCCCGTCCGTCGTCCTTCGGCCTAATGCAGTGTACCGGCATACCGTGACCTATAAGTTCTCTACCAAGTAGCTTTGCGAACGGTGTAGGCAATCAACTCGTGATGGTCGTGTGGTGCGACCCCGAATCCGCGTGGGTCTTTCCAAGGGCGATCGCCGAAATTGACGATCGTGGTCCAGCCGGACGAGAATCGCGTTTGCTGCACCAAGCGGTCTTGGGAGAGGAAGCGGTGGTCCAACATCTGGTCAAAGCCTATTTTTTCGTGCCAGCCGCAGACCGTGCGGTAGCTCTCCATATAGCGGTCTTTCACCTGTTCCCATTGCGACGTACCGATCACATTGCCTGCTTCGGGGTGCATGAACCAGAGCGTGGACGTGCCGTAGAGGATGTTCATCAGGTCGTGCCGCGTCCAGAGTGTGCGATCGCGGCCTGGGTCCTGGTTCCACCGCCGCGTGCAGTAGACCGAGTCGTGATAGACAAGCTGGAACAGGGGCACGCGCCGCGCGGGGTTGAAATCGAATCCAAGGAATAGTTCGTCGTAACCCGGCTTGTTTTTTCGGTATGGGCCAACCCAATGGCTGCTATCGCCGTTGCCATAGTAGGAGCCGCCGTATTCGATCAGCGTTTCGATGCCTTCAAAGACGTCGGTCGAGCGCGTGGCCCACCATTTGCCCCGTTCGGATCCCACTACCAAGCCCAGGTTGCTCAACTCACGCAGCGCGTTACTGAGGCGTATCGGTCCTTCTTGGCGAGTCAGCGGATGCTTGGGGTGATAGCATTCCTGGATCGATCCGCCCGTCGTTGTGCAGTCGGTAAAGAAGTAGTTGATGCCGATCTTCTTGGCGAGTGTCGCGTTTTCGATAAAGACGTCGCGGTGGGCGGCGGGGCAGCGATCGAGTCGTCCCCCCGCATCCCACGCGTTGGCGATGTTCTTCAACGTTCCGTTGGCTTGCATAACGGCGACCTCTTTCAATGCCGGGTCGCGCTGGATCCAACGACCCTGGATCCAGCTGTAGTTGTGGTACCCTCCAATCAGGTACCCTGCCTCGTTGGCGGCTTGGATCGCCGCAGGCTGAATCCCCTGCCCTGGTGTCGGGTTGCCGTCGCGCGGTTTTGCAATGATCGCTTTGCGAATGCCCGCTTTTCGCATTGCATGAATCATCGGCGCGGTGATTTCGACTTGGCTCCACAAGTCCAATGCGCCGCGCAATCGTTCAATGGTGGGATTGACACGGATCTTTTCGTCCCAGGGCCGGAATGCACCGGCTGCTTGCTGCTGGCGGCGAAACGCTTTGGCCATCGCAACGTAACCGCCCTCCGCAACAAACCGATACGTTACACGTCTTGGGTAGGCCAAACGTTGCTTCGACCCGATCCACGTTACGTGGGGCAGCGTCCGATCCCCCAACGGCGTCTTGACCCATTGGATCGAGAACATGCAGTCGTATGGAGTGTCGACCTGAGTCATCACGCCAGCTGCGCCGCTGGTGACGCCCCACCAAGGCATGCTGAGTTTCTGGTACAGCCACCATGGCCGCCAGCGCCGAGGATCGGCCGCCGTGTCAATTTCGTGAGTCGAGTAGGCTACGCCCTCGTCGATGGGGACGATCGACTCGGCTCCAGCGTTTTCGTTATAGAAGGCATAGGGGTAGGTCATCAGTGTCGTTCCCGCCCACCCAGGTTTCCACGGCAATATCTCGTCACGCTTTGCAGTATCGATCGTAACGTTGAGTTCCGGCGCGGCGGCGGCCAGTTGGAATAAGATACCAAACGTGTGTCCATGCCAAATCGCTTGCGCTCGAATCTGCTTCCCTTCCGCAACCGCTTGTACAATTCTTAAACGCTCGTTCGGAGCGATCGGACGCGTCTTGACTTTTCCCCAGTCTCGGCCCTGGGCCATGCGCTGTGGCAGATACTGGACCCAACGGACTCCCGCCGCTAGATCTTCCACCGTTAGCAAGCCTTTTGGCGTTGCAAGCGTCACGCGAATTGCCTCGTTGGCAATTGTTACGGATTGCTCCACGCCCGAGCAACTGCGTGATGAAACGAACAACGCGATTGAAAGAGTTGCCGTACAGCAAAGTGTGGTTGCGATAGGTTGCATGAGTTCACCTTGGGATGAGTTCCAGTCTTTGGCCGAATTCGGAGTGAGAAAACGCTCAGGTACTGCTTAACGGCGTGTCGATCAGCCTTTCTCCGGGCCGCTTCCAGCCCACATGTATGGCGACGGGGCCTCACATGCAGCACCGCGCACCATGCGCAGGAACGAACGTTGTTCGCCCAATCCGTATTGTTGAATCGCGGCCATTGCCGTTCGGTTCTGAGCCGGTATATCGATCAGGACGTAGCCGTGGCGACGGCATTGCATCGCGTCGACCAGTAAGGCTCGTCCTACGTCTTCACCGAGTGCCACTAATGGGCCAATCTGGTCGGCACGACTACCAGGTCGTCGCAAGAAGAAACCACTCAAGCGTCCCGATTGGCGCACTACGCGGACCAGAGTGTCCGGTTGTGTCAATAGACGCTTGAGCAGCTTGGTGCGATCCGCACCCGTGCTCAGTTGGTCCAAGTGGGACAGTGATGGCCAGTCTTCCCAGCGGAAATCGCAAACGCGGACGGTTTGGCTACCATCGTGCAGATCGCGCGGGATCCCGCCCACACGCAGGATCTTCTGCTCGGTCTGGAAGCCCAGTTTGCGGTAAACCGGCGCACCGAGTGAGGTGGCGTCGAGACGAATGCAAGTGCGCCCCGTGGCGTCCAGCCAACTCAATGCCGTACACATCAGGCGTGTGCCAATACCTTGCCGGCGATAGGCTGGATCGACCAGCATCATGCCGATCCAAGTGACCGACGGGAATGAGCAGGTGGTTACCGTGCCAACCACCTGCTCGGCGCAGGTGGCTACGAAACTCCCCTCGGGCTCCAGTGCCAAAAAACGCTTCCAGTCGCTGAGTGTCTGGTTCCATCCCGCAAGCTGTTTGAGTCGCATTGCCGAGGAGATGTCGGACAGACTCATCGAGCGGATGGAAAATTGCTGACCGGCAGCATTCTTCCAGGTGTCGGGTTTCTTGTGACGTTCATTGCTCATGGCCTCGCCCGTTTCAAGCTGAGTCGTCGTCGGGTGGAAATATTGCGTTGCACCGTGTGCCGGGCGTGCCGACGCTCAAGCAAATCGCCCGGACGTCCTGAAGCCTCAGTGGCGCCAGGCACTGGCACACATTCTCTCTAGCCGCGTTGCGGGCTCGGCGGCCCCTAGGCACGAGATCCCAGTGATCAGGTCCGAAAAAAAATCTTGGCGCCGTGAGGGGTTTCACACCTGAAATGCGATGCACCTATAGAGAGTCTTAGTGACGCCGACTCATTCGGTCGTCAGCCTCTCCGCACTTGACTCCCCAATTGCAAGGGCATTCGTCGGTTTCGGGCCACGGTGTTTCAAGGAAGCACTGTGTTTCAGGAACGCACTATGTTTCAGGAAAGGAAGATCATGGTTACCAAGGAATCTCCTCACAGCTCGTTTCGGCTTGGAAGGGTGTTGGCCACTCCCGGCGCCCTCGAGGCAATTGCGGCAAGTGGCGAAGCACCCGCCGACTTTCTTGCTCGCCATGTCCGTTTGGATTGGGGGTGTGTCTCGCCCGACGATGGGCGGTTGAACGACCAAGCCGTCGAAAATGGTGAGCGTATCCTATCGGCATATGATACGCGACAGGGCACTCGCGTGTGGATCATCACCGAGGCGGCGGACGATTCAGGTCACCGCGAAGCCACCACAATCCTGTTACCGCAGGAATACTGACGGTGGCGCCGTCAAAAGAGGGGTGGCGTATTGGCCGGTACGATACGGCTTGACGCGAGCGTCGGCGCTGAATCGCTATCAAATCAGGGCCGTTCGGGCATTCGGTTTGCCGAGATTGGGTGCTCTGGGGCCGGACGCGTTAGCCTCGTTTTTCGGCGCCGCCGCGGCGGAGGATTACGGCAACACTCGTACTGCCAGCGGCTGGAGCAGCGACCGGTTGTCCGCAACCGGATCACACTCTAGTCTGTGGCGACAGGGCCACCGGTCCGCTGCAACCGCCCCCCTCCGCAATCAGATCATTTCGGCCGGGCAAATAGGTAGGTACGGCCAAGCAAATACGGCGTACTTGTGCAGCGACCCACACTGTGCGCGCGCCGTGCCCTGAGCCCCTCGGGCCGCGCATCTTGAGCAGCACGGCGAAAACGAGTTGCCGTACTCGCATGGTGACGAGGCAACGCCTGCGTGCCTGATGCTGCGAATTCTGGGTTACCATAGACAGTTGTATAAGAGGAAATTCGGTGCGACGCGACGACATTCGAAACTTGGTAATTATTGCTCATGTTGACCACGGCAAGACAACGCTGGTCGATTGTCTGTTGCGCCAATGCGGTGAGTTTCGTGACGCTCAGCTCGAAGGCGAGCGGATTTTGGACACGAACGACCTGGAGCGTGAGCGGGGGATCACGATCGTTTCAAAGAACATTGCGATTCCGCACAAGGGCGTGAAAATCAATATTGTCGACACGCCTGGGCACGCCGATTTTGGTGGCGAAGTGGAGCGGGTCGTGCGCATGGCGGACGGTGCATTGCTATTGGTCGATGCGGCCGAAGGGCCAATGCCACAAACTCGATTCGTGCTTTCCAAAGCATTGGCCTGTGGCCTGCAAGTGATCATCGTCGTCAACAAGATCGATCGCCCCGACGCGCGTGCGCTGGAGGTGTTGGACGACACCTTCGAGTTGCTGATGGAATTGGCGGACGACGATCAGATTGCCGATATTCCGTTTATATTCACGACGGCGAAGGAAGGATACGCGACCGACGATCCAGAGCAACCGGGGGCGTCGATGGACGACCTGTTGGATCTGGTGGTTGAGCATATCCCTGGTCCTGAAGTCGAACCTGATGCGCCGTTACAGATGTTCGTCACGACCGTTGACTGGTCGCAATATGTGGGACGCATCGCGATTGGCCGAATTTCGGCCGGGACCATTCGGGCCGGCCAGCGCGTGGGGCTGTCGGGCAGCGACGCTTCGATTGTTCCGGCACGCGTTGCATCGCTGATGGTTTTCCATAACCTGGGACGCACGGAAGTGGAAGAGGCGAGTGCGGGCGAACTCGTGGCACTGGTCGGACTGGAAGATGTCGAAATCGGCGACACGGTTGTTGATATCGATCACCCGGTGCCGATGCCCCGTCTGACGGTAGATGAGCCGACGTTGGAGATGGTGTTCACCATCAACTCGTCGCCACTGGCCGGGCGGGATGGCAAGTATGTGACGAGCCGACAATTGCGGGAACGTCTTTACCGCGAGTTGGAACGGAACGTGGCTTTACGCGTGACACCGTTGGAGGGCGCCGACGGATTTGCTGTTGCTGGACGAGGCGTATTGCATCTGAGCGTCTTAATTGAAACGATGCGGCGTGAAGGGTATGAGCTGTCGATTGGCAAGCCACGCGTTATTACACGGTCGATCGATGGCGTTCTGCACGAGCCGTTTGAGACGCTCAACGTGGAGGTGCCGGTCGATCTCCTTGGGCCGGTCATGGAGGCTGTCGGGCAGCGGCGCGGTCAGTTGGAGCATATGACGCCGCGCGGCGATTATACGATCACCACGTTTCGTATCCCGGCGCGTGGGCTGATCGGACTGCGTACTCAGTTGCTCAACGCCACGCAAGGCACCGCCATGATCCATCATCGCTTTCTTGAATACGCGCCGATGGAAGCCGACGTGCCTCGACGCGGTAACGGCGTGCTGGTTTCGATGGTGTCGGGCCGAGCGGTTGCGTTCGCGTTGGCCGGGCTGCAAGAACGGGCCGATATGTTTATCGGTCCAGGGCACGATATCTATGAAGGTATGATCGTTGGTGAAAACAGTCGCGACAACGATCTGACCGTGAATCCGGCGCGGGAGAAGAAGTTGACCAACATGCGTGCCGCGGGCAATGACGAGAATATCCTACTCAAGCCGCCGCGCCAGCTTTCCTTGGAAGCCGCCTTGGAATACATTGAAGGAGACGAGCTCGTGGAGGTGACTCCCAAGCAAGTCCGGCTGCGCAAAGTATTGCTCCGCGAAACGGACCGCCGTCGTCACGCTCGGCAAGCGTGACGTTACTTTGCGGCACGTCGCACCTCGCATGACAAGGTCCGGAAAACGTCGCGTCTGGTGGCGCCAGCGATTGAATTACGCGGCGCCGATACGTGCCGAACCGTCTCCATGCCGGTGTGCGCTTTTTGCGTTATCGTGACGACGCCCGACACCCAACCGTAACGGCGGGATTTGACGATGAGCACTTCCGTCCGCCATGACACCCACATATTCAAGACAGGTAAGGTAACGCGTTTTTTTGATACGCTGCTGGCTCTTGTTTGGGGGGGCGCGATGCTGGTGCTCGTTCCCGTTTTTGGAGGTGTGGTGGGAGCGATCGTCGATATGTGTACCGGCTTGACTTGGCTCGCCATTTTCGCCGGCGTCATGGTGCCGCTCGTCACCGGGCGCTGGGTGTGGCGGGGGACGATCGAACAGCTTCGATTCTGCGTCCTGATTCAGCCAGAGTCCTTGCAGCTCGGCAGTGGCATTGCGAGTAGTGTGGTTGATTACGAAACGGTTGATGAAGTGACGGTGCTGAATGACGATTTGAACGGTACTGGGATTGGCATCACTACACAAGGTCGAGATTACAGTGTACGGCTGTCGTACGAGAACGCCGTTTCTTGTTTCCGAGTACTGCAAGATCGTTGCCCGAATGCCGTCTTCATTGACGCTGATGGACATGAAACCGTGTCGGTGGACCACGAGCGACCGGAAGACACGGCGTTGCTAATCGAGAAATACAAGCGGCGTTCTGGGCTTCGGTGGACGTTCGCCTGCGTGTCAGCCTTGTCTTCGACCATCTGGCAACTGTTGATGATCGTCCAGTGGCTGCGTGGTACCTACCCTGCCACGAAGACCGAAGTGGTGGAAATGTTCATCACCGAAGCGTTTCTGGTGTTGGTTACGTTGAGCTGTGCGGTATTCGCTCGGGAGGCTTTTTCCCAGTCTCGGCAGGCGCACGATATGCTCGGTTGTGACCCTCAAGTGTAGTGCAGTGTGCGCGGCAGTGCCCTTCCCTTCCACGCCGATTGGGTGTGTTGACGGTAGTTGCCACGCTCACATTGCCCCCTTCTGCGTGTCGCTGATTGTCGCGTCGCTCGTGGCGCGATAGGATCTATTGGACACAGTAAATGCTGCGGTTTTCGCGTTCACAGTCGAAACGCCGCTGAACACAACAGCGCTAAACACAATGCCGGTGCACTGAGGCGTGGTGAACTTTGTCTTGAACCACCCTCAGTGTCGCGTTCGTTTGACGAGATTACACTGCATGGAAATCACCAAGACTTTCGGCAACACCTTTGGCAACATGATGCGGGCGAAACTGCGTCGGTTCAAACGCCGTAGCGCGTTGCGATATGCCCTCGGAGTTGCACTGATCACGTACGGAATTCATGGTCAGGACGCGTCGATCGAGCCAATGCAGATGGTAAGGAACGGGATTGTCTATTTCGTGGTCTTGTGCGTTGGTGTGTTGTTGGTATATGTCATTACTGCCATGTTTCAGTCACGTAAGGTGGAAGTTCGTACGGTGACGTTCACCAAAAATAACATCGTCGTGGCGTACCAAGGCGAGACCGTGTCTCGGGGCTGGGACTGGGTTATCGCCGCGGAGGATTCGCGGCGGGTCATCACGTTGCTGATCCAGCGGCTTCCGCAGCTTGAGTTGTTCTTGCCAAAAGACAAACTGAGTGAAGTTGAGTATCGCACATTGT
The DNA here is from genome assembly GCA_024277285.1 of Planctomycetota bacterium. Next base: position 4,631 of record JAJRVM010000109.1, on the reverse strand, counting down.
GTAAGTGGCTTGTTGCGCGCGGCAAATTGGAGTCGACAAGTGGTGTGACGTGACCGACGATCGTATGCACTAGCAGGGAGATACTTGAATGAAATATTGCGGCACTTTTTTTCTATTGCTGGCATGCGTGTCGCTTGCACACGCGGCGGAAACGATCAAACCGAATATCATCTTGATCATGGCGGATGACTTGGGTTGGGGTGATACGGGCTACAACGGCAACCGTGTGATCAAGACACCGCATCTCGACGCCATGGCGCGAGATGGTTTGAGGATGGACCGATTCTATTCCGCGTCGGCCGTATGTTCCCCAACGCGCGCCAGTTGCTTGACCGGGCGCAGCCCCTATCGGACGGGAGTGTTCTATGCCAATAAGGGGATCTTGCGCCCCGAGGAGGTAACATTGGCCGAAATCCTCAAGCCGCTAGGCTACGTGAGCGGCCATTTTGGCAAGTGGCACCTCGGGACACTGACGGCCGACGAGATCGATGCCAACCGTGGCCGTCCCGGGCAGACGAAGTTATTGAACCCACCCAAGGAACATGGTTTCGATGAGTGCCTCGTGACCGAATCCAAGGTGCCAACGTATGACCCAATGAGAGTGCCGTTGAAGTTTGATGATGGTGGTAATCGCCATCTTGGCTGGGAGTACCTCAAACCAGGGCAGGAATCGAAGCATTATGGAACTCATTATTGGGATATCGACGGCAATAAGGTAACCGACAATCTGGAAGGTGACGACAGTCGCATCATCATGGACCGCGTCCTGCCGTTCATTGACAATGCGGTTGAAGCGGAGAAGCCGTTTCTTTCAGTAGTTTGGTTTCACGCTCCGCATTTGCCCTGCGTGGCTGGGCCAAAGTATCAAGAAATGTACAAGCACTATTCGCTGGAACAGCGGAACTATGCCGGATGCATCACCGCCATGGACTATCAGATTGGTCGGTTGCGAACGCACCTAACAACACTCGGTGTTGAACGCGACACGATGATTTGGTTTTGCAGCGATAATGGTCCCGAAGGGAAGGCAAATGGCAGGAATGGTAGTGCCGGAGAGTTGCGTGGGCGCAAACGAGATCTTTATGAGGGTGGTGTCCGTGTGCCCGGCTTGTTGGTCTGGCCGGCGAAGATCAAAGACGGCCGAACCACCGACGTACCGTGTGTGACTTACGATTACGTCCCCACGATTCTGGATGTGCTGGGGATCGAACACCCTAAACCTGCCTACGCATTGGACGGTGTAAGCCTGCTGCCGCTGATCGAGGGTCGGACGACGTCACGCGAAAAACTGATTGGCCAGATGATTTCCAGGAAACTGGTGATGAACGGCGAGAAGTACAAGCTAATCTCCACGGACGGCGGCAAGACACTGCAGCTGTACGACATGAAACGTGATATTCGTGAGCAAAATGACATCGCCAATGAGTTGCCGGAAGTGGTTGTCGCACTGAAGAAGGAGTACGACATCTGGCAGGAATCGGTACACAAGAGTTTTGAAGGTGACGAGTACGGGCGTACATCCTGTGAAAGGCTGGGGCAAAAATGGTCGCCACCGACGGCCGGTGCGGTGAAGACGCCGTCGCGCAAGGGGAAAAGCAAACAATCCAAAGTGAATCGCCGCAGAAACAAGAGGGGGCACGGATCGTGAATGGGAGTTAGGGGGTGGCCACGGACGGAACACGGATTGGCACGGATGAGGGCGCGAGTTGGGGTGGCCACGGATGGAACACGGGTTGGCACGGATCAGAATTTCTGCCCGGTTACCTGTTGGAGGCCTTTCATGATAGCCCCGTTTTTCCGGCGACATACGGTTTCTTATAGATGATTCCAGTGAGGATGCTATGACTGCCACACGAATTGCACTTGTGCTGATTTGCTTTGTCTCGTCGTTTGCCAATCGTGTGGTTCGCGGTGCTGACGGAGTTCAGGCGCCGCGGCCCAATATCTTGTTCTGTATTGCGGACGACGCGTCGTATCCGCATATGGGGGCGTACGGTTGCCGTTGGGTGAAGACGCCCGCGTTTGATCGGATCGCGCGCGAGGGGTTATTGTTTAACCGTGCTTACACGCCCAATGCCAAGTGTGCGCCATCTCGTTCGTGTATTCTTACCGGTCGAAATTCTTGGCAATTGAAAGCTGCGGCGAACCACTGGTGTTTCTTTCCGTCGGAGTTCAAGGTCTTCACGGAAGTGCTGAGTGAGCACGGTTACTTTGTGGGGAGTACCGGCAAGGGCTGGGCACCGGGTGTCGCCAAGAACAAGGATGGGCAACGACGTTTGATGACGGGACCGCGTTTCGAGCAACGTCGTGCCAAGCCACCCGCGCGCGGCATCGCCTCTACCGACTACGCCGCCAACTTTCAGGACTTTCTGCAAGCCTCGCCTGATAATGAACCTTGGTGTTTTTGGTACGGCGGATTTGAGCCGCATCGCGGATATGAGTTCAAATCAGGTATTACCAAGGGGGGCAAGTCGATCGATCAGATTGACCAGGTACCGCCGTTTTGGCCCGACAACGAAATGGTGCGTACCGACATGCTTGACTATGCTTTTGAGATTGAGCATTTTGACACGCACCTTGGCCGTATGATCGACATGCTCGAAGAGCGGAAGATGCTTGACAACACATTGATCGTTGTCACCGCAGACAACGGTATGCCGTTTCCTCGCGTTAAGGGCCAGGAATTTGAAATGTCGAATCACTTGCCGTTAGCGATGCGGTGGCCCAAGGGGATTCGTAAGTCCAGTCGAGTGATCGAGGATTATGTCAGCTTCATCGATCTGGCGCCGACGTTTATTGAAGTTGCGGGGCTGGATTGGAAACAGGCGGGCATGGCTCCAACTACGGGCCAATCGTTGACCGATATCTTTCGGTCCGACAACGCTGGCCAAGTCAATCCGAAACGCAACCACGTGTTGATCGGCAAGGAGCGGCATGATGTCGGGCGGCCCGGCGATGTTGGTTATCCGATTCGCGGCATCGTGAAGGACGGGTACTTGTTGATCGTGAACTACGAACCGACGCGCTGGCCGGGTGGGGACCCGGAAACGGGTTATCTAAACTGTGACGGCAGTCCCACAAAGACCGTCGTGCTTGATTTTCGCCGTAACGGTGTCAATTCGACTTACTGGGAGCGATCGTTTGGGAAACGCCCGCCGGAAGAACTGTACTACGTGGCGAGTGATCCGTTTTGTATGAATAACCTGTGTGACGATTCAGAGTATCAGACAAGTCGGCTTGAGTTGCGAGAACAACTGATCGCGGAGCTAAAGGAACAGCGCGATCCACGCGTTCTTGGCAATGGAAAGGTTTTCGATCAGTATCAATATGCCAATCCTAAAGATCGAAATTTCTATCGGAGATTTAAGAACGGTGAGGAAGTTCGAGCAGGATGGGTGAATCGGACCGATTTCGAGAAACCGCCAATCGTTGATCCGAAAATGAAGGACTAATCGCAAACGACGGCTCGGCCAACCTGTGGCCGCTCACGGAAACGACAACGCGATCGGCACATTCAGGACGGAGACCGCTCATAAACGCGACTAGGCGCTGACGAAAAAACGCTCTTCCGGGCTTGCCCCGCCCCGGGGCACGACACGTCGCCAGCTGAGGTTGTGTCGACCTCGGCCAAGTCGACCTTGTTGCAACCTCTTTGAGCGTAACGCACGGTGCTCCGGATGATCTGCCCGGGTGCTACGTCTTAGACTGGCTGACCCGAATAGGCGTCCAAAGTCTCAAGTTACTTGTCCAGCCTAACCTCGCCCATTGCGACGATCTCTTGAACCCCGCCTGGGCTGCTAGTAAGTCGGCCTTCGCTGGTGGAGTTGTTGATCCCGTCTTTAGTTCTGCGCGTAGAGGGCCGCTGAGGTGCCGCGCGCAAGCAGCTAGCAGCCGAGGGCAGCAATGCCACGGGCAAGAAGGACATAGACCGTTCTGTTCTTTTTTGCCCATCATTTTCTTTGCCCCTCAAGGAGCACCACCAGACGCGTCGTCCATGAGCGCAACGGGAGAGAAGGGCAAAGAAGATGACGGGCAAAAAACAGCGCTCGGTGGAACGTCTTCCGATCAGGTGGCCGTTTGCCATGCTTCGAGCTAATCGAGCGAAAGCTCGGGCCAAAAAGCGTCACGGCCGCCATGAACCGTTACCGGCTGTTGAACAGCCGGCGCCCCCTCGTGCCCAATCGACAGAGGATATTCTGTACCAGCGGTTCGCCCAGGGAGGCCGACTCTCTGGTATTCCCAAACGGCGTCAAATCTACAGATCAGCCAAATTGTCAGACACCTAATCCGAGACAAACTTGGTCCGATAAGTCGGACCTAGCACTCGGGAAAGGATCCCAGGACGCCGCAACAAGCCAGGCTCGGTCGCTTGCTGATGGCGTCCATCTTCTGAGTTTCTCGATAGCCTCTCAAGACTCCAGTCCGTGTTCCATCCGTGGCCCCCCTCACGCTCCGCTCCGTGTCAGTCCGTGTTCCATCCGTGGCCCCCCCTCGCGCCCCGCTCCGTGTTCCATCCGTGGCCCCCCCTCGCGCCCCGCTCCGTGTCGATCCGTGTTCCATCCGTGGCCCCCCCTCGCGCCCCGCTCCGTGTCGATCCGTGTTCCATCCGTGGCCTCCCCTCGCGCCCCGCT
>JAJRVM010000108.1 GCA_024277285.1 Planctomycetota bacterium | reverse complement strand
TCCGTGGCCCCTATTCTGCATTGCCGCATTGCCAGACAGTCTGATTCTCTGGACAGGACGCTCCCCTGCCCCCTCAACCCAGCCCTCTCCGTGAAGATCCGTGACCATCCGTGGCCCCTATTCTGCATTGCCAGACAGTCTGATAACGCCCCGCCTGTCACCGACGCGTGCTCCATATCCACCTTTTCCCTCATCCGTGGAAATCAGTGCCCATCCGTGGCTCTTGATACCTTTTTGCGGGCTGTGGTGGCCCGCCGGCCAGGCGGTAACCTACGACGTTTAGGCAGACATTTCCAGCCACATTGGCCCGGCGCTCAGTTCTCGCTCCCGCACAGCCGATAACAGATTGAAGAGAATCCATGCCACGTGCGCTCCTGGGAAAAGCGCGGTTCGTGGCTGGCGACTCGAAACGTGGACGCGGTTCTTAAACAATCGCGAGAAGTACAACAACCGGGGCGGGACTTGATCGAATTGGTCGACTCCCATCAACCAAGGGGCGCGGGTTACGGCAAACCAAGCGAGAGCTTGTGTAAGCACGTGGGCAACGCCAGCAACATCGCGATCCACTATCTGGGGATCGCACCTGCGGGGGGGATAAAAACATGCGACGTATGGTACTCGTGGTTGGGTTTGCGCTGATGGTTTCGCTGCACAGCGGAACCGCGACGGCAGATTGGCACGCGGTCAAAGCCCAATGGAACTGCTTCTGGGACCGTGTGCATCTGGATTGGCACCGCAATAACGCGTGGCCCGAGCCTTTTGTACAGGCCGACCGAAAAGCCGTAAAAGATCCGATTGCCGTCATGGTCGATAAGGGCTGGCAATTGCAGAACACCATTCCCAACCAACTGTTCGACACCGAGACCCAGGAGCTGACGCGTGCCGGCGAGCTGAAGGTGCAGCAGATCCTGACGGAAATGCCGACTCGACGGCGCATGGTATTCGTACTGCGCGGCATGACCGTCGAAATCACGCAGACGCGGTACAAGAGTGTCGAAAAAGCTGCGGTCGAAGTGGTTGGCGATGCCGCTTCGGGCATGATTGCGATCAGCGATCTGACGCCGCGCGGTGGCTCTGGAGCGTACTACGAACGCGTCAATGCGGGTTACGAAGCGACCACTCCAGCTCCTCGTCTGCCCGACTTGTCTGAAGCGGGTGATGGTAACTGAGCGAACCTAACCGGGGGCGCGCTGAAGAAGCGCCACAAGCTCGACGCGACCAACCGTTGTGTTCAAGCTTCAATACCGACCCGTGTTTGCCGGTCACTTCACGGAATGGTCTGACACCGGCACCCTATAGGTAACGCGAAAAGCCATTCGCTGAGATCACGCGGACTCAGCGACGGGCGAAATGAAAAGTACGCGAAGTTGTCAACAAGTGACGCGGTGGGACGCCAGGGGACTTTTGCCCCACCGCATCCAATCTACGCTCAAGGAGGTGCGGGGTGGACAAACGGCGATTTCTGTTCGTTGCACTAGTAGCATGCTTGATACCTCATCTTGGCTGCGCATCCAAGCTGGGCAACAAGAGCCTGCAAAAAAAATCGGGATCGGCGTTGAGCAAGTCCTCGACTCCCGCTCCGTTCAATGATCCAAGGTATCGCGAACTGGTCGAAAACATCGAAAAAGATGGTGGCACCAGTTCGCTTCCCAAAGCACCACCAACCGCGACCCAAAAATTCGGTGCGGCGGTCAAGCACGCAACGTCATCCGTGGCCACGGCTTTGACTCCGAAGCCGCGCGTCACGAAGGCACCCGATCCGATATCGCTAAGCAGCATGCCCAAATCAATCCACGCCGATGTCTACTATCAAGCCGGACGCTTGGCGGAGAGCAAGAATCGGCGTGCCGAGGCGATCAGACAGTATACTCGCGCGTTGGAAAAGGCCCCCGAACATCTTCCGGCGACAATAAGCTTGGCGCGCCTGTACGATCGCAATGAAAACTTCAGCGAAGCTCAACGATTGTACAAGCAGGCGATCGAAGTTAGCCCAGACAATGCGATGGCGTACAACGACCTGGGCCTCTGCCTGGCACGCAATAAACACGACGATGAATCGGTCGCGGCATTGCGCCAAGCGGCCAGCTTGGCACCGGATCGCAAACTCTATCGCAACAACCTGGCAACCGTGTTAGTTGACCTGGGACGCACGGATGAAGCGTGGAACGAATTGAGTGGCGCTAACTCGAGTGCCGTGGCCCACTATAATCTGGGCTACCTTCTGTACCAAAACGGGGATAAACAGCAAGCCAAACGCCATTTCGCGATCGCTGCTCAACAAGATCCCGACCTGACCGCCGCCAACGATATGCTCGCCCAAATAGACGGGAAAGTCGCCTCCTCCTCCGCACCAGAAAAAGTGCATTTCCGAGTTGACGACGCGACCGTGGCTAACTCGGCCAGGACGTCGAACCGAGGAGTCAAGGCACGCCCCGTGGCCATGGTCGTTTCGCCACGCCAGTTGCGGCGGATCCCACCAACCGCCTCCTCGAACGATGACGACGAGGCGCCGGCACCACCCGCCGTGCGGCTGCACAGCCCCATTCCAGTAAGCCCGCAATCGGGGCAAGCGCCCGTCCAATCGACCATCGTGCCGCTCCAGCCGCAAAGCGGTGTGCAGTCCCCAGTGCAACCCGCGTCGGCCAATATGGTCCAAGAAAGTGAAGTCAACCTGCCGACGCCCAAGCTGCTGGGCGAAGTCGCACAGAAGTAGCCGGTATTACGCCCACCTGAGCGTGTGGGAGCGTTTGTTACGAAGAAAAATGGCTCGGTTCGCAACGAACCGGGCCATTTTTATTGTTGGACATCGAGCTCAGTTCGATCCACGACGCCCCGTCAGCAGGTGCGCCACGCGAGAGATTGCGTCACCCGATCCGCTGTGCCTGCTTTTCACACGGTTTGGGCTGATCTAGAATGGACCCACGATGATTTTCCCCGCGACGCTTTGCCGCGCGCGGCACCGGTACTAACGCATCCCGTTGATCGCAGCCAAGGAGAGATTTGTGGGTATTGATACGAAAACGTATGTGGCGTTGAGCGTCGTGATGTTCCTGGAATATGCTGTCTGGGGAGCCTGGGCGCCGGTCCTCGCAACACGCCTGCTTGGGCCTCTGAAAATGACCGGCAAACAAACCGGTTGGATCTATGCCACGCTGCCGTTGGCATGCATCTTCTCGCCACTTATCGCCGGCTGGATCGGCGACCAGTTTGTTCCCAACAAATGGCTCCTGGTCAGCGCTCACGCGATTGGTGCCGTACTGCTTTTCCTGGCCGCCAAGCAGACTCAGTTCAAACCGCTGCTGATTGTCATGCTGCTCTATTCGCTCTGCTACTCGGCCACCATGCCCTTGGTCAACGCCGTTTTGTTCGCCGGCACAGCCGACATCGCGGATGCGGGCGTAAAACTTGCCACACAAGGCAAGGTCTTCATCTGGGCACCGATCGCATGGGCATTGATCGGTTGGTCACTGACCGGCTGGCGCATGACGCGCAAAGAGCAAGGAGATGGTTCCGATTGCCTCTATTTCGCCGCAGGCCTTTCCGTACTGATGGCGCTCGGTTGCTTGCTCTTGACCGCGACGCCTCCAGCCGCTGAAGGGCTGCCGCTACTGGCGACTCTGAAGAACCTGGGCGACGTGAACTTCCTGTTGTTCATCGGAGTCGGCATGGTCGTGGCCGGTTTGATGCAGTTCTACTTCCTCGGCACGGCACAGTTCATGCAGGATGGCGGTATTTCCAGCAAACATGTTCCCGCGTCCATGGCGCTGGCTCAAATCGCACAAGCCGCCGCCACGTTTTTCCTACTCGGGTTTTTCTTGACCGACATCGGCTTCAAATGGACCTTGGTCTTTGGTGCCGGGTGCTGGGCCGTCATGTACGCGTTCTATGTCGTTGGCAAACCCAAGCTCTTGATCATTTTGGCGCAACCACTGCATGGCTTGGCATATGTCTTCTTCATCATCGTCGGCCAGATCTTCGCGGAAAGCGTGGCGGGCCCCGCTAATCGCACGTCGATGCAGGCACTCTATTTCGTCGCCACCACAGGTATCGGGCTCTTCTTCGGCACGCAATTCGCGGGCATTGTGATGGACAAGAACTCGCTCAAAGGCAAGTTTCAGTGGGCGAAAATCTGGATGGTGCCTGGCGTCATTACTTTGGCCGCTTTGTTACTGTTGGCCGCGATGTTCCACGATCCCGTGGCCGACGAGCCGACCGATACCAAGCCGGCAGACAACCAACCAGCCGCCACTGCCGCGAGCGATGCCGCCACGCCGACACCAGCGGCCCAGGAGAAATAAAACGCGGACGATCGGAGCCCCCGCGTTTCGCCGAGTACACGATTCGATTCCGTTTCTTGCGTGTGCCATTGCATGCGCAAACGAACTCGCGATCCCGATCGATCTGGCACCACCAAACACCCATCCACCACAGCGCCGCTCCGCGCACGCAGTGCGAATCGCGCGCCCGGTTTCCAATGGGAAGCTCGAGCGTCGGTTCACACTGCTCGATTCGGCGTTCTTGGTCTTTGCATCGTGGCTGTGGCTGTTCCAACGTGTCTGGAGTTGGGCGACGCTATGGAGCTGAGCGTTGATTGCACTCGAATGGCAAGAAAACACGAATAGCGGATCTCACCCCGCGCAGCTTTTAGGAACATTGTCGCGGCCAAATGCAATGAACGGTTACGAATCAGCTAAGCTTCGAGGCCAGCCCCGGCTGTGACCGGTTCCGGTTCGGCGACGGGTGGATCTGAAGCATCTTGTGCGGCGTCTTCCAACCGGGCGAAGTTTCGCCGCAGTCCGGCACAGCTCGGGCAATAGACCGGGGGATCTTCACCGCGATGGTGGTAGCCACAGTTTTCGCAGTGCCACGTTGGCGGCGAGTAGTCGACCTCGCCCGCTTTCGTTGCCTCCGCCTTCGTAAGTCGCTCGCGCCAATAAGCGCTAAAGGTCTGGCCCGGCCCATGTTTGGCGTAATATTCGCGAGTTACTTCTTCCATTAGTTGCGGCAGCTGGTCGACGTCAACCAACGGCGTTACGGAAATTGTTTCGAAAAAGTCTGCGAAGCAAGTCCCCCGAGTCCGCTATCTGGGGACTCCGTTGCACAATTCTTGTTGTGTTCCTCTCTGTTGTTCCGCTCCATATGCTCATGAACTACACACGTGTAATGGTTCTGTTTTGCCTCAGTTGAACGTCGAGCCAAACATGAGGGCGAAGGTATCGTCATTGGAGAGGTCCCGGTCGGCCATCGTGACCCGACAGAAGAAATTGGTGATGGCTTCTGGCACATCACACGTGATGACAAGACAGCATTGGATTGGTGGTACGATGCCGTATGGTCGTGATTTCTACTTGACCGTAACACAGCCTCAACACAGCCTCAACGCAGCCTTTACGCAGATTCGCAACGTGAGCCTGAGAAATAGATACGTTGTTCGACTCTGTATTATACGGAGGTGACTTCACCTTCGCAGGTTGGTTCAAAGCGGATTTACTCAGGCGAAGAAGTCCGACGAACGCAAGCGGCGGGGCGGTGCTCGCGCTGGACGGTCGGTCGAAGCTGTTGGCCGACAAGTAGTCCACCATGTGGACCATCAAGTGAGTTGGCATGGCTCGTAATCCTCTGGAGTTGGGGATGCAAACGAGCCTGTTAGAAGGTATCCGCTAAACGCATGTTCCAGCTTCCATGTCGCCGTCCTCTAGCTGGGTGACTGGATGGTCATCCTCGCTGAAGCTTTTCTAACTGATATCAAGTTAGAAAAACGCCAAAAGGGTGGTACAGAATAGAGCGAGAAGCCACCTTGGAACGGGATCTCAAGGTCGGTTTTCCTGCCAGATAGTTAGAGGGATAGTTAGAATGCTGAAAGTTAGAAGGATCCACGCCAACGAAAAAAGCCCTAAACCATTATGGTTTAAGGCTTTAAGTGAGTGGAGGATAAGGGAATCGAACCCTCGACCTCTTGAATGCCATTCAAGCGCTCTCCCAACTGAGCTAATCCCCCTCAAACGTGCCGACAACGCTTATGCCAGTATGCATTCACGTCGTAACGCGTCAAATGGTACCGGCTTGTCCGCAACGCGACAACCCCCGCTCACGCCAACGCTTGGATTCACGCTCAGTGTCCGGCAAGTTGCCTCGCAATCGACCGGTTAAGAAATGTCGTTTGATATGAGCCAAAACAGAGACACCACACCTCAGAGGGGAATCCGATCACGGTCGCACCATTATTGCTGACTTACACATGAGATATGTCGGTTTGCCAGGTTCACCTCGTACCGGGTCAATTCAGGCATCTTCACGCAACGGCGGCCAGCCCGTATTGTATTGAGCAAAGATCCAGTGTTTGGGGGTCGGCACGCCGCACGGGCGTCTCTGCGGCCGGCATGCTCAAACCGCATCTTTCTCGAGAGAAACCGAGCGTTGGGCTCTTGTTGTGTGTGATGCGCTGATTTCGGTAATGGTTAACGGAAGCAGTCCATCTTTCGGCATGCCCCCTCTTGTTACGGTAGCCCACCGTGGCTGACGGGTGGCGTCGGTGTGCCATCCAAGCTCCCACCTGGGAAGTGGTGTTTCGTAAACGGGCGTGAAGGTGGCTTCGGCATTGAAAAAGGTACTGCTTACAGCGCTCAAGTTCGGTCTGCCGATCGCCATCATTCTGTGGCTGCTGGCCAGTGTTCCGGCTGAGGAATTTCAGCAACTGCAGCTGCGCGAGAAGAACTGGCCACTGCTGGTGGTTTCGCTGGCGCTCGTATTTTGTGCCGTCACATTGACCTTCATTCGTTGGTATTTGTTGGTCCGCGCGCTTGGGCTGCAGTTCCGGCTGGTGGACGCTTTTCGCCTCGGCTTCCTGGGCTATCTGTTCAATTTCGTCTCGGCCGGTGCGGTTGGGGGCGATCTGTTCAAGGCCTATTTCATCGCCCGCCAGCAACCAGGCCGCCGCGCGGAAGCGGTGGCAACGGTCATCGTCGACCGCATGATCGGCCTGTACGCCCTGCTGCTGTTGACCAGCGGCGTCATACTCGTAAGTGGGCTGCCCAACACGTCCCCCGAACTACGCACGCTCAGCCATGTGACGATCGGCGCGACCATCATCGGTGGATTCGGCATCCTGATACTGCTGATTCCTGGCTTCACGAGCGGCGCTCTGTCCGAGATGTTGACCAACGTGCCACGCATCGGCAAGACACTCGGGCAACTGATCACGGCAGTGCGCATCTACCGGAAACGCTGGCCGACGATCACCGTGGCGATCGTCATGAGCATCGGGACACACGTCCTGTTTGCCTGTGCGATGTTTCTGATCGCAACCGCGTTGTTCCAACATGTGCCGACCTTTCGCGAGCACTTGATCATGATCCCGCTAGGAATGGTCACCGGCGCGTTGCCCTTTACGCCAGCCGGATTCGGCGCGTTTGAATTCGCCATCGAAAAGCTGTACGAGATCGTGCCCGCAGCAACCAACATCGACGTGGCCGGCGTCCTGGTCGCACTGGTCTACCGCTTGATGACCATCGTCGTGGCAACCATCGGCATGGTCATCTATTGGGCCAGCAAGAGCGAGGTGCAACAGTTGCTGGAAGATGCCGAACAAAGCAAGGATGAGCCGGGCTAGGCTCAATACCGTTGAATTAAGCCTTGCTAGCAAGGTTGGCGATTCAATATGTTGTGGCTTCCCGTCGATGCTATCGCAATACCTGGACTGCCATTGCATGTTGGCGTGCTTCGTTAAACGGTATTGGGGCTAGGCTTCATTCTAAAACTCGATGGAGCCACTATATCTAACCGTTTGCTTCCGTGAGATGAGTTATTTATTGACAACGACTTTGCCGCCGTCACGAACGATTTTCGGCGCCGTATTGTCCAGCAAGTCACAGCCAACGAGTCTCGCATGACAAGCACCTTCGGTGCGCACTTGTGCGGTCCCGTTGTTGCCAACCAAACAGGACTCCATGCGCACGCGCGATGCGCCACCAATCGAGACGCCACTGCGACCGTTGCCGCGGCAGGTCAGCCCGCTGAGCGTCGCACTGAATACTCCATCATGAGCGTTCACGCCGTCGAGCCGAAAGCCCTGGACGGTCAGGTCGCGGACCACTAGGTCGTGGACCTCGTACAATGTGATGCCAACCTGCAACCCGGTGTAAGCGAGATCATATGCCTGAGGAAGATGCCCGTCTTCGCAACAAAAGAACAAGCTGCCCTTGAACAGGCACCATTGGCGTGGCGCGAGTTTTTCGATATCCGAGCGGTCGCTAGCCTTGTGGCGCTCAGCCGGTTTGCCGTCGAGGTAAAGTAACGGGAAACTTTTCTTGGGCGGTTGGTATCGGAATATGTTGCCCCAGTAGTGCGACCAGCCGCCCACCGGTACCACGATTGTGCCATCGAGCACCGCACCGTTGCCAATTAACTCGAACGGCGCTTGCGGAATCCCGCTTTGACGCCCCCCCTGCAACGTGATGCTCTCACGATAAGCTTCGCCCGTATTGATCAATATGACCCGGTCTCCTTTGCGAGACGCCTTCAGCGCACGCGTGATGGACCGGTACGGTCCCAAACGGCCCCCTGCCACGGCGGCTACGCTGCCATCGTTGCGATCATTCCCAGCTACGTTGTCGACGTAGATGTCGCGCGCCCAACCAGGTGTGACAAACACAAGGGAAACCGCGATAATAAGGTGTCGTCGCAATCGCATGAAACCGGTTCTCTCTGGACGCCGTCCGGATCAAGAAAAGTCGAGTGCGCTGCACATGCTCCGTGAGGTGTGATCCGCCAATGTGCAGCGCCGGGGGGGATTTTGCCGAAACGGCCCGCCCGCGTCAAGCAGAAGTTGACGTGAAAACACAAAAAGAGCGAAAATAGGCAATTTAGAACAGCGAGATTCATGCGACTGGGTAAAAACACCAATAAAACGGGGGGGTGGAGCTCATGCTCGATGTACAAATCAAGGACGCACGCCTCGAATTGCACGAAGGGGACGTCACCAAGCAACACGTGGACGCCATTGTCAACGCGGCTAACGCGCGATTAGCGGGTGGCGGTGGCGTCGACGGGGCAATTCACCGCCGCGGCGGTCCAGGCATTCTGGAAGCCACTCGGCGGCTCTTTCCCGAGGGCTGTCCGACCGGCTCGGCCGTCATTACCACCGCAGGAGAGCTGCCCGCGAAATATGTGATCCATGCCGTCGGCCCGGTCTGGCGCGGTGGCGACCAACACGAGGCAGATCTGCTAGCCGACGCTTATTCGGCTTGCCTCGGCCTGGCGGTGCAACATGAGTGTGAAAGCCTCGCCATACCCGCATTGAGCACCGGAGCCTACCATTTCCCTCTCGAACAAGCCGCCCAGATTGCGGTCCGTACGATCTTGGAGTTTCTGACCCGACACGGCCGCCCCAAGCTCGTGCGCTTGGTCCTGTGGGATGATGTTACGCTCAACGTGTTTTCACGCGTCCTTGCACAAGCGTAGCGCGCGCGGTCAGGCGAATACGTACCCTGGTCAGCTCCACTTGAAACCACATCCCAAACGGCGCGAAACGTAATTGATCGCCACTAGACCTCGCAACCCCCTCTACAGGACCGTTTCTGTCTTTTTTCCAAAAACCGGGCGACAAAAAGCGTTGCCGAGTTGACTTGCACGATCATTTACGACAATTTATACATTTATATATGCATCTATTGATGCAATTTAAAGTCACTCCTGTAATTCGCTGCACCGCGCGAGGATGGACGTTATGGTAACCGCAACATTGCTGCCGCCTGAAACACGATCGAAACGCAAACAAGGGCAACGTCGCCTGCCGACACGTAACACGGGATCGACGCGCACCGTAGGGCGACGCTTCCCAGCGACTCTCGATCAGCCCATTGAGTATGTTGTCGGGGACTGGTCGCAAATTCCGCAGCGTGAACAGGCTTGCGAGGCACAACCGGAACCGCGCCGGTTAGCGGCGGACGAAGAGGCCGCGTTGTTCCGTCGCATGAATTACCTGAAGCATCAGGCGGACAACTTGCGGCAACGCATTACCGTGGGCTCCCGAACCTCCACCACGTTACCCGACGCTCATGGAATGGACACCATCGAACGCTTGCTCGACGAATCGATGCAACTGAGAAACTACCTGGTACAGGTCTTTTCAAAGCTCGCTGCATCGGTCGCGCGTCCCTATTCGAACAACGAGTTTCGTATTGACGAGTTGTTGTCCGAAGCACATGTGACACTGCTGCGTTGTGTCGAGATTTTCGATGCGGAGCGCGGTTACCGTTTCAGCACCTATGCGACAAACGCCATCCGACACAATTTGAATCGTTACATCTCGCGGCAACACAAACTGCGTCAAGCCACTCGCGAATACGTTCCGACCGACAGCATTCCGGCGCCCGAATGCGACAACCCACGTCGACGGGAACGCGAGTACACGGACCGCATGTCACGAATCACTAAATGGATCCACAAACTGGATTCACGTGAGCAGACCATCGTGAGGAGCCGCTTTGGACTGACGCAAGCACCTGATAAGGTAACGCTCCAATCGCTTGCCAACCAATTGGGGCTCTCACGCGAGCGCATCCGCCAGTTGGAGATTCGAGCACTCGAGAAGCTCCGCTCCATGGCGCGCCAAACCGCACTCGAAATCGAATGCTAGTGGACGGTCCGGTGACAAGAAATGCACGGTCATTGAGGGGTACCGAGACTCGCTGAGTGGGGAATCGGGCTTTTTCTGAACGCTGTAATGGCCGCTCTTGCAGTTCATATTCGGCGAGTTCTGCAGGCGGCTTACCAAGAGACCGGGTCTGCCAAGGGATCTACTCCCCATCATTCTGCCAGCCGTATTTCACGGGCGGTAAGTCCCCAGGGAATAAGCCGCGTCCGGTGCCAAGCCCAACAGGCCTCTCCCCAAAAGAGTCTCTTTCGAGGTACACCCTCCAACACCCAGGAATCATGGCAGCCAGGGCCATCTATCAACCCGACGGCAGGTCCTGCTCCTTGCTTCAACTTGCCACTCGGCGCAAAATAGTCATGTAGTCCAACTGGCATCGCCAGACGTGGCAGAGTCACCCCGCTCGCACAACGCAATGCCGCGGACGGCAGGCAGTCCCAAGTCCGACAACACCTGCACGTTTACCAGGTTTTGGGACAGGTTCTAGAATTTAGGTAACAGTTTACCCAAATGAAGTTGAACGTGCATTGAAGTTTGGCTGGCTGTGGATCGCCCCCACCGCCTTGTGCGGTAGGTGAAGAAGTTTATTGGGCTAGAAACGACGCCTTCCCCCCTCTTCCCCACCGCCGAAGGCGGTGGGAAAGAGGGGGGAGTTATTGGAATCGGCGTCTTAGCTGGCAAAACTCGTTCACCTACGGGACAAGCCCGTAGGGGTCCCTGACTTAGTCAAACGCTGCAATCGGCTAAACAGATATGAATTAAGAACTATTGTGCACAGTTACGTTTTTTTCACCTCCATCAGCCAGAAGCGGGTGGTCCATGTCGATCCAAGTCACGTGCCAATGCGGTAAGCAGCTGACCGCCAAAGATGAATTCGCCGGCAAACGGGTCAAGTGCCCCGGTTGTGGCGGCCCTCTGTTGATCCCGCGTCCTCAAGCACAGCAAGCAAGTGCATCAGCCGACGCCGCCAACGAGATGTCCGATCTGCTGGACGATGCAGGCGTGCGCACCGGCATCGCGCGGTGCCCTGGTTGCGGAGCCGAACTAGCAGAAGAAGCCGTATTGTGTGTGTTGTGTGGATATGACTTGCGTCGCGGTCACCGCATCAAGACGCGAGTCGGCTCGGCAGTGGAACTGGACGGCGAGGAGCTTGGCGATCTGCCGGTCCATGGCGTAGCTCAACTAGACGCGGCCGAGCGTGCATTGGCACGTGATAAGATCGAGCAGAAGCACTTGGGCAAGGGGGTGCCGTGGTGGGTCGTCTTTCTTGCTTTCATTGGCCTGGTCGGTTTTGCCGGCGGTATGATCGCCATGCCTCAGGACCAAGTGGTACGCAACTCGGGTTACATCCTGATGGTCGCAGGTTCGTTGATGGTCGTCTATTTCAGCTTGCGATTGTACATCGATGGCTTCAAGGAAGCAGCATTGCATGGCATTCTGATGGTGATTTTTCCTCCCTATATCCTCTATTTCATATTCTCGCGTTGGGACCGTGAAGGTGGAATATTTATCTTCTACGTTATTGGTTTGTTGCTCTGCGGCATCGGCTATTGCATGGTACAGTTCCTGGTACCGTTTTTTGAAAGTCTAGGCGAAGACAACGACAAGGGCCGCGCCGCCCTTTGGCAACTGGAGCGCCCGGCGGTCGTCATGAACTTCCAGGACATAACGCGGATTTAACTGGTCAGCCCCATTGAGTCGCCCAACGGCCGCCGAACAATGACGCATGTCGAAAGCCGCCCCATCGGACGCTCTCGTGCAGGGCGGCATTTCAAACCGAGTTCGGGCTTCGGATTTCGGCATTATTTGGTCATTGGGTATTTCGTCATTAGCCAGCCTCCCATAGGGCGGCTAAGTGGCGCTGTACAACTAGAATACTACTGACTGTCCCCGTGCTGGCAAGCGTTTTGCACAGCACCGTGAGCACTGGCAAAGCCAGTGCCACCCAAATAACCCCTGAGAGCACGGCAATGCCCAGTACCAGCCAACCCGCGAGTTAACCTGCAACGCAGCGTTAGTCATCCAAGGCAAATCCAACTTTCAGCGTAACTTGCCACTCGGCGACTTTACCATCGTCGATTCGGCCACGCGTTTCGACAACTTCAAACCAACGCATTTTTCGCACGGTTTTGGCGGCATGCCCGATCGCATTCTCGATCGATTCTTCGAGCGACGTGGTCGATGTGCCGGTCAATTCGATCTTCTTGTATACTCGGTCCGACATCTGTGTTCTCCTGAAAAAGTAGTCGTCAAATCGTCGTTAGTAATTCACGTGCAGCGCCCCAACAGGCACGACACGAGATCTATTTGCCTACATGCTCCCGAACGATCGAGGGCATTGAGCGCGTGAATCGTTGCGTGAGATTCGGTCGATACGCGTCAAGAACTGCCGTGCGATACAGGTTCTTAGTATGATACCGTTGGAGCGGCAACTGGGCGAGCGGGGGAACCGGTAAGGTGTTAACTTGGTCTGATGAAAAAGTGGGCGTTTGGTTAGATTGCCGAGAGTTGGTAATTAGGGCCTGCTACGCCCTCGGTACTTGATGAGTCTCGAAGCGAATGCCAACCGAGTGGCTGCTGATCGCGTGCCTGACCTCGACGACGTGCTACGTGCCCCAGACGGACCAAACACTCGCGGTTGCGTGCACCTCCCCCGGTTTGAAACTATTTGCCGCGACGGTCATTGCTTCTCGATACCACGATCCCCACGATTCCCGCGACCAAGGTCGCGAGGTAGAGCTGCCCCACCACGGCTTCCAACCACGTAAACGTGCGTGCGATCTGCGAAACGGGGGACACGTCGCCGAAGCCAAGGGTGGTAAGCGTCACAAAGCTATAGTAGACAAAAACCGACAGACGCGAATCGCCACTGGCGATGAAGGGCGGCAAGCCGTCGCCAAGGGAAAACGCATCCGCTGAAACGAGGTGGATCAGCGAGTAGATCAACGCCCATGCCGTGCCCAGGAGCAAATACCCCGCCATCGTTCCTAGCACAATATCAAGACTTATTTCCTGGGCGCAAAAGAGCTCCCTGAGCGTGGCACCGACAATGAGGAAAAGAAACGCGATGCCGACCAAGTGATGGACCGTCAGTGCGACCATCAAATAGTCCGACGGTACCACGTGGTAACTCCATGTGGCCGACAGTACGATGCCCCCAAGCAACATAAACCAGAAGCGAACGCGTTTTCGCTCCGTCACCGCGAAAACGGCTGCGATCAGAAAGATCGAATAGGGAATATCGAAAATCCAACTGGCAGCATTGGGGCCGAACAAGACCGGTTCAAACACCAACGCGCAAAGGATTGCCAGCAACAGGAACCCGAAACGCCACTTCTTTAGATAACCGATGTTCATCACGTTGCCAGTTAATCCTTGACTACCGTTCCCGATTTCAATTCTGCTGGTCGCCGCCAATGTGGCACACACGGGCCGGCGAACCGTGCGTCACACGCATCGAGATCGCTCTGATCTCAGCGTCGTTTCGATCCTTGGGGCCGAGTCCAATACTCGGGCAAGTCGGGCATCGTATCGACCAGGATCTCCCGGATCGCCACGCGATCGTCCGGTGACAAGTGCTGGTATTTCTCGGCCGATGCGGAACCGGAAAGGACCTCCCACAATTTGCGCAGCACACGATGCTTGACCGGCTTGGGGAGCGCCGCAAAGGCATCGGAGTAGATCAAATAGCTACAAGGGTATTGAAAGAGTCGTTTCTTGAGGTCAAGTGCGCGCAAGCTACGTCCTTGCTTGTCGAACGGCCCACGCCGCTGAAAGTCTTTTGCAAAGCCACTCGTCCCGACAATCGGATCCGTCAGCGCATACTCGCCGACTAACAACAACAAGTCGACGACCTTCCGAGCGGCGGAATCAAAACGACGTCGCGTCGAATCCGACTCATGATCTGCATCACGTTGCAGCGCGTCGTTCATGATCTTCGCATCACGGAGCGTGATCCGTGCGCTGTAATTGGCAGCGGTGATCACGTTGTGCATCGCCACCTGGTGCTCCAGAACCATCAAGGCCACGATATCGCTATGGGGCGTCAGGTAGGGGGAAACATTCAGCAACTTGAGTGCATCCAGGTCGGTGATATTCGCGCCCGCTTCGACATCCAACTTCTCCGGCTCACTCCGGTTCGTAACGGTAACATTGCCCATGTGCCGCTGTTTGCCGTGCGTTCCCGAGACGTACCATCCCCCCCAGCGTTCCGAGAGTGGGCTCGTGTAGTCCGTGCGATAGGTCCCCGCACTCAAGACAGGCCGCCCGCTGCGGTCGGGATAGACCGAACGCACGAAACTGCCAGGCACACCCCGCGTCTGGGAAGAGCCGTGACAAACCAAGCAATTGTGAGTCTGGCGATTGAACCGTGGCTTACCGCCTTCTTCCTGGCTGAGCGTATAGAAAACGGCGCCTTGCTGCGGGTCGATCGAAGAAACTTCGATGACATCACCACGCTGGACCCAGCCAATGTAGACGTTGTCATTGAAGTACAACGCACGCGGTCGACGCGCGGTGATTTTGCTTTGCTGAAAACTCGTTTTCGAGAAGACCAAGACCTGGGACGAGGGCTGGATATCGAGCGTCATCAACAGACTGCGGAGATAGCCTGACTGAGCATCAAAAGCCAAACGCTGGCTCCCCGTATCCAACTTTGCCTGCAGGTCCGCGATCGCGTCATGTACCGGCGCTGTGAGATAGTCGATAGGCGGCCGTTCAAAATCGACCTGAGCACAGGCGACACGATCCGATAGCAAACAGACGAGGGCGGCAACCGCAAACCATCCGACGCCCCCCCCCGTGCTGCACCCCGTTCGCATTGCTCGCAACACGTGCCGAGTGCTCAATGTCCAACGCATGTTGTTTCCCGTTGAGCTCATTCTTGTCTCCGTGGAGTTGAACTGGGCTGGGCCCCAAAAACCGCATACGGTACCACAACAGGGCATGATCTGGTGTGAATCATTCGTCCTAGGCATTGAAATCTGCCATCGAAACCGTCCAAGCATGCTGCCATGCATGCCTACGCGTCCGCCCCTGTCACGCACTTCGATTATACTCGGTATTCGAGCAAACGCCGCCCAGCGACTCACGTTTTGCGATTCACGTTTTGCCAGCGCACTCTGGAGGCCGCGCTCACAAGATCGTACAATCTGAGAGCTCTGTGACCACGCTGCTTCGATCGAAGACGTAAGGCAAGAGTGATGAGCAACTGGGACACGGGTCCACTGGGGCACGGGTCCACTGGGGCACGGGTCCACTGGGGCACGGGTCCACTGGGGCACGGGTCCACTGGGGCACGCGGCAGGGGAACCGAATCCGAGCATACGTCGAACGGGCCCGCACTATATTGGCCCGTACTATATTGGCCCGTACTATATTGGCCCGTACCAAATCGGCGTAGATCGTAGCGCCCATTTGAACGTATAACAAAATGGATGGCAAGTCACGGCATTGCCGAGTAGTTGAAGATATCGAGCGGGTTTTAGCTGCGCGCTCGTCGTGTTTCTCGGACGCGCTGTGTGTGAGGAGATTGATTTCGTGCTACGCGAACATGAGATTGAAATTCGAGTCCGATACCAGGACGCAGATCCGATGGGATTGCTCCATCACGGCAACTATTTCGCCTATTTCGAGATTGGGCGAACTGAATTGCTGCGCGCGTCTGGGGGGAATTACCGACGCATGGAGCAGGACGGCGTTTTTGCCGTCGTTGTCAAGGCCGGTTGTACGTACCACAAACCGGCCAACTATGACGACCTGCTGATAATCCGCACGATCATCAAACGTATCACTCCCGCCAAAATCGAACACGAGTACCAGGTGATGCGCGACGGTCAACGCCTGGCGACCGGGCATGTCACGTTGGCAATCGTCGATCGCGAAGGCA
The DNA here is from genome assembly GCA_024277285.1 of Planctomycetota bacterium. Next base: position 35,717 of record JAJRVM010000108.1, on the reverse strand, counting down.
ACGTGATGCGCGTCCCTGACTGGTTAATTGCCGAGGATTCCGAGGGGGAGTCGGGTGCCAGAACTGATAGCTGACGCGACGCTCGACTGGACAACGGTCGGAACGGAAGTAGAGCGAGCCGGGCTGACGCTAGGCTTGTTGTTGGCTGCTGCGCTCTTGGGCGGCATGTTGGCCGAGCGTCTGCGTTTGCCCAAAGTGACAGCATACTTGGTGGTCGGTTTGCTGTTGGGCCCCTTCACGGTCGAGTCACTGCCCGAATGGCTCACCAGTTACCTGCCCACATCCTTGTGGGGTTTCAAACCGATTCCCGCCGAACACCTGGTGTTCCTCAATCCGATGGCCATGCTGGCCATGGCATTGGTGCTATTCAATATGGGCTGCAGCTTTTCGCTCCAGCACATACGCTCGCATTGGCGATCGATTGTCCGGCTATCGATGGGCGAACTGCTGCTGACGATGTTGCTGGTCAGCGTTGGGTTGCGATTACTCGGGCAATCGTGGACCGTAGCGATTCTCTTCGGCGTGCTCGCGCTGGCCACCGCCCCGGCCACCACGGTCTTGGTGCTCAAGGAGAGTCAGTCGGAAGGCCCGGTCACTCGATATGCCAACACTTTGGTTGCCTTGAACAACGTCGTCGCGATTCTACTGTTCGAAGTATTGTTGGTCATTATCCTGGCCCTGGAAGGCAAAGCGCCAAACCCGATTTTCTTCTGCCTCGCCGACCTTGCTCTGGATCTTTTCAGCTCGGTTGTTTCAGGAATCCTGGCAGGGTTGACCGTCACCATCGGCTGTGCCTTCCTCAGCCGCAGCCGCTGGCTGGTACTGCTGGTGGCCGTCAGCACGGCGATGTTCGGCATTTGCCAACACTTCGAACTCCCTTATCTGTTCGCGTTCTTGATCATGGGCACGACGGTTGCCAATACGTCGAGCCGCGCGAAGGACATCGTCGCGCAACTCGATCAACTGACCGGCCTGTTGTGCGTGGTTTTCTTCGTGATCCACGGCACGCACATGGACCTGAACGCACTGTTGGCCGCCGGCTCGCTCGGTTTGGGCTATGTCATTTTGCGCACCGCCGGCAAGTATTTTGGTGTCTTCCTGGCGGCGCAACATCGCGACCAGGCAGGAATCAAGCATTGGCTCGGGGCAACCCTCTTTTCGCAAGCCGGAGCGGCAATCGCATTGGCGGCCATCGCGCAGCGGCGTTATCCGGAACTGGGCGAGCAGTTACAGGATATCATCCTTGGCACCGTGGTGATTTTCGAGATCGCCGGCCCCATTATGATCCGCCAAGCCGTCGTGCGCAGCGGAGAAGTCCCATTGGATGTGGCTATCCACCACAGCGACACGACGCTTGCCGACGAACTCCGGTCACTGCGCAATCGCCTGGCGATGGCGTTCGGAATCGAATCGTGGCGCAGTCGCGCGCTGGCATCGATGACGATCGGCGAACTGATGCATCAAGACGTGCGCGGAATTCCCGCGTCGGCCACCTATCAACGCGTTGTCGGGTTCATCGAACGCAGCCATGACAATATGCTACCGGTCCTAGACGATGATGGTGCCGTTGTCGGCGTGATCAGTTACGCGGACCTGCGTGATGAACATTTCGACCCCGGGCTCGGCCCCTTGGTGCGCGCCGCCGACCTGGTCTCAACCTCCTTCCCACGCCTCCACCCCGACCAACCGGCGCTCGAAGCGTGGCGTGAATTCAAGCAGTCACAGTTCGATAGCCTGCCCGTGGTGGCGCGGGAGCGTCCCTATCGACTGGTGGGAGTCGTGCGGCACCGCGACCTGCGCCAACTCTCGGCACGTTAGCCAAACACTCCCAATCTCTCGAATTTGCCCCTCGAATTTACTCGGTTCCCCGTTCCCCAGTCCGGCTGCTCTCCTGTATAATAAAAATCGAGCACGCACCCCTTTTGTCGATTTTCGGTCCTCGTTGCCTCCGTCGGCCCTCCCATTGTAGTGGCTCCGTCCTTGTGCGGACGCCGCGCGCATGTGCCCGCCGTAGGCCCGCGACACACTGGAGCGAATAGTGAGGACCAAGCGGAACGCCGTGTCGGTCGTCAGATCCTGCCTGATTGCCCTGCGCCCCAAGAGGCCGAGTGCCGTCGAGTCGCATCCAATGCAGCTTCCCCATTTTGGTCGCTCGCCCGCGACTGTACGGAAGCAACCGGAGTCGATTCGTCGGACCTGTCCTAGCGGCCGGTTGCACGGGTCGGGCACCAACGCCCGACCGTTTAAGAACCCCTTGGCGAAAAACCCAGTGGCCCGCAGAGACGGGTGGCCCAGATGCGCGTAGCGGGGCCCCGCAGACAAGAATCCCCCGAACAACGAGTTGCAAGCCGGTTGCGGTAGGAGCTGGCGGTTTGCCGACAGCTTCTGGTGGCTTGTCACGGACACCTTTCGAGCATACGGAGTCGATAGTGGATTGGCGTATCAATGACGCGATCGTTCCCGGCCTCTTGGCCGTCCTCGGCGTGGCTCTGATTGGCGTCTGGGTCGGCGATGTCGATTCGGGCGTTTTGGAACTGCGTGCGCCGGGAATGGACCGCCCCGCTGGCACTGCAGGGATTGCCCAAGAAGTCCGAGAGGCTCCCGTCCCCGGTCAACCGGTGACCGGTCCCGGCACGCCATCCAAAGTGGCGGGAAGCTGGCCTTGGTTCCGCGGTCCCGAACTGGATGGGATCAGTCGCGCGAAGGTCAAGCTGAGCCGCAACTGGCCCGAGTCGGGCCCCCCCGCTCTTTGGTCATTGACACTCGGTGAGGGTTATGCCGGCGCGGCCATTGCCGACGGACGCGTGTTCGTGCTTGACTATGACGAACAGGCCCAGGCCGACACGCTCATCTGCCTGTCGCTGGACGATGGCAAGGAGGTCTGGCGTAACGGTTATCCGGTCGAAGTGATGCGCAACCATGGGATGTCTCGAACGACGCCTGCGGTGATTGGTCAGCGCGTGATTACGATGGGTCCGCGTTGCCAGGTAGCATGCTGGGATACGGAAACGGGGGCGTGCCATTGGTTGATCGATCTCGCATTGGAATATGGCACTGAAGTACCGCGTTGGTATGCCGGTCAATGCCCGCTGATCGACAATGACCGTTTGATCCTGGCACCCGGTGGCCGCACGCTGGTCATGGCCGTCGACTTACAAACGGGCAAGCCGCTGTGGCAAACGCCGAACCCACGGCAGTGGAACATGACACACGCCTCGATCGTTCCCATGCAGTGGGGTGGCCGGCGCGTGTACGTCTACTGTGCCAGCGGCGGTGTGGTCGGCGTCTCCGCTGACGATGGCAAAGTGCTATGGCAGACCACCGAATGGGTCGAACAGTTCGCCACCGCTCCATCCCCCGTGATTGTGCCCGAAGGCAGAATCTTCTTATCCAGTGGATACGACAACAAAGTCGGCAGCCTCATGCTGCGCGTGCAGCCTGGTGATGACCTATTCCAGGTCGAAACGCTATTCAAACTAACTCCACGGCAATTCAACTCGGAACAACAGACGCCCATCTTTTACGACGACCATTTGTTTGGCATTCGCAAGCAAGGTGGCGGGAAGCTGGTTTGCATGGACCTGGACGGGAAAGAAATCTGGAACAGTGGTAAGGACCGCTTCGGCCATGGCCCTTACATGATCGCCGACAACACGATTTTGGCCTTAAGCACCAAGGGACGCTTAGTCATGGCGGAAGCCAGCACGACGCGTTATCAACGTTTGGCCAGTTATCAGGTGTTCGAGCACGGCCACGATGCCTGGGGGCCCATGGCGTTGGCCGGTGGTCGTTTGATTGTTCGCGACATGACGCGTATGACCTGTTTGGATTTGACCGTCTCATCGCAATAACACCTTTCCCAACAAGAACAGACGACAACACAGCCAACGCCTCATAGCGACCGACACAACCGCATCCACAGCGGGCTGCGTACAAGCGAGTCAAGCCAATGCCAATACCAAAAACGCCCTTAAGTGAAAACACCGCCGACACGCATATCGGAACTCGGCCGGCAGGTGCCGTCGTCGGTAACGTGATTGCCGTGGTGGTCGTGTTCGTGGCATTGGCCGTTGGCACCTACGCACTATTCCGCCTGGGCGGCCCCGGCACTTCTTCCGCAACGACGTCCGCACGATTCCAACTTGACCTCACTGCCCAGATGGACGTGCCGGCGAAGCTGTTGCAATATACCGAACAGCGACGGATTCCCATTTCCCTCAATGCTCCCAAGTCGGTCGCCGTCGGCCCTCACGGGCGTCTCTTCGTGGCGGGCGACGAGTCGATTGAAGTGCTCGCTCCCGATGGGGCTGCCACGCGAATAACGCTCGACGGGCCGCCGACCTGCTTGACCGCGGTCGCGCCCGATGCAACCGATCAGAGTGGCACGGACAACGTCCTGCTCTACGTTGGTGTCAATAACCGCGTCGTGGTGCTTGATCGGACCGGGGAAATCGTGCGGAACTGGCCGGCCGGCGACTCGGACTCGGTGCTGACAAGTATTGCGGTAGCTGGCCAGGACGTTTTCGTTGCGGATGCCGGCCAACGCGTGGTTCGGCATTACGACACGTCGGGAAAGCTGATCGGGACCATCGGCAAGCCGGATCCCGATCGCCAGATGCCTGGCTTCGTGATCCCCAGTCCCTATTTCGATCTGGTGGTCGATCAAGACGAAATCCTGCACGTTGTCAATCCGGGAATGCGGCGTATTGAAGCATACGATAGCGACGGTGCCCTGCAATCGTTTTGGGGTCGTGGTGGTTCGGCACTGGCCGACTTTTTTGGGTGTTGCAATCCGGCACATTTGGCGATCATGCCCGACGGTCGGTTTATTACTGCCGAGAAGGGGATTCCACGCGTCAAGGTGTATTCACCTGGCGGCGAACTACTGCAGGTGGTCGCCGGTCCGCGTCAGCTTGGGATCACGGCTGCCGCGTTGGGCGACGCACGCGGCAATCAGAAGGAACGAGTATTTGACGTGGCGGTCGATGGATCGGGCAATGTCTTGGTTTTGGACCCGCGCCGACGCACGATTATCGTGTTTGCGTTACGAACGCAGAAATCGTAACGCGAGCTTCATCCGCAAATCGAGAGTTGAGTATCCCGAACTGACAGCCGAGAGTGAACGAGAACTTTGCCACCTGGGACATGCGCGTATTGCGCATGCCTGACTGGCGACCAATGAAAGCGGGCCCCCAGTGAGATCAGGCCCACAGTGGACACGTTCCCCCGGAGGGTTGCGGTGTTGCCGCATGAGTGCGAAATGACAGAATCCAAAGTTCCCTTTGAAACAGCCGACCGTCGGCAGTGGCTCAAGCACGTGCTGCGCAACGCCACACTCGGCGGAATCGGGCTGGTCGTCACTTATTTGATCGGTCGCCAGGTGAGCAACGGGTGCCCGAAACTGACGTCCCATTGCGGGTCGTGCCAGCTGCTGGCCAACTGCACGCTGCCTCCCGCCAGATCGGCCCGCGAACCAAATTCTCACGAACCAAATTCTCGCAGCCCAGAACTCGGAAGGGAGCGTGTGTGATGCCTGACGACAAAGCTGTTGACCGTCGCCGTTTCCTCGTCGACGCCGCTCGTGTGGCCGGCATTGCGACGCTTACCGGGACCATTGGCTTCCTGGCCGGGCAGAAGGGTCGCGCCGCCGAGACACGTTGGCAACTCGACCCGGACAAGTGTATAGGTTGTGGTAACTGTGCAACCGACTGCGTGTTGGACGAATCGGCCGTCAAATGTGTGCAGTGTTTTGACATGTGCGGCTATTGCGACATCTGCACGGGGTACTTCGACACGAACTACCAGCAAATCGATACGGCTGCCGAGAATCAGCTATGTCCCACGGGCGCCGTCATTCGCCACTTCATCGAAGAAAAGGCGGGACAACGATTCTATGAGTATACGATCGATCTGGACCAATGCATCGGCTGCGGAGTGTGCGTCAAAGGCTGTGCCCTAATGAACGGTTCACTCTACCTGCAAGTGATGCACGACCGGTGTGTCGATTGCAACGAATGTGCGATTTCGGTTTCGTGCCCCAGCCAGGCATTCGACCGAATCCCGATCGAGACCCCCTATCGCGTGAAGCAGCAAGCATTACCACTCATTCGACAAAAGGCAGCAGATCCGAAGAACGTGAAATCGCGCGAACTGTTGACTCAGGTTTACCAGTCATGATGCGTGCCTTACGGATTCCGTTGCTGTGGCTGCTGCTGCTCGGTTTTGCGACCGATGCCGCAGCGGAGTTGATTCCAACGCCACCGTTCACTAACCACAACGTCCCGACGACCGAAGTACCGCCGACCGATGCGCCGGTCTGGGAACTGGTACACGTCGGCCTGTTACTGCTTGCCTTGTCGCTGGCGTCCTATTTTGCATTGGTGTCGCGATCGCGCAGGCACTTGCTGATACTGTCGATCGCCTCCTTGATCTGGTTCGGGTTCGTACGACAAGGCTGCGTATGTTCCGTCGGCTCGACTCAAAACGTTGCCCAAGCGATGTTTGACTCGCAGTTCGCCATACCTATGGGCGTCTTGGCCTTCTTTGTCTTGCCTTTGATTTTTACACTCTTCTTTGGTCGGACGTTTTGCGCGGCCGTTTGTCCGCTGGGCGCTGCCCAGGAAGTCGTTGCGATTCGCAGCATCAAAGTCCCGCGCTGGCTGGACCATGCGTTGGGCCTGTTTCCATTCATCTACCTTGGTGCCGCCGTCTTGTTCGCCGCGACGGGAACGGCCTATCTCATTTGCCAATACGACCCAATTGTGCCTTTCTTTCGTGCCAGTGGCAACTTTGACATGCTTCTGCTGGGCAGCTGTGTCATGCTGATCAGCGTGTTTGTGGGCCGACCTTACTGCCGCTACATTTACCCTTACGGGGCGCTATTGAGTCTCCTTTCGCGCATCTCCAAGTGGCACTTACGCATCGTGCCAGGCGAGTGTATCACGTGCCGACTATGCGAAGATGCATGCCCCTACGGCGCCATCGAGTTGCCTACCGTGGCGCAGCCAGCCGAGCAGCGTGCTCGTGGCAAGCGGTACCTAGCCTGGCTGTTGTTGGCAGTACCCGCGATCATCGCGGCATTGGCATGGTTCGGCACCACTTGGTCAGTCCCCTTGTCGCGACTCGATTTTACCGTGCGGCTTGCCGAACAAGTACGGTTGGAGGAAACCGAGCACATTGCGCCGACGGATGAGAGTGAAGCATTTCGCAATGAAGGCCGGTCGCCCAAAGATCTCTATGCCGAGGCGATTCAGCTTCAGCAACGATATGCGTGGTTGGGAAGATGGCTGGGGGCTTGGATTGGCTTGGTCTTGGCCGTCAAGCTGGTCCAATTGTCGATACGCCGGAAGCGGACCGAGTATCGTCCCGACTCCGCCGGCTGCGTCTCGTGCGGACGTTGCTTCAAGTCTTGCCCGGTGGAATTGGTGCGGCTGGGCCTGATCGAAGACGTTTCTGAAATGGTCGAGGAGACACCGGCATGAAACGACCTGTCCGATACCCGGCCGTCCTTGGCATCGCAATCGTCGCGGGTGTATTCTCGTTGATTGTCGGGCTGCTAATGGCAATCGACTTCGTTGGCCGTGGCAGCTTTGAACTGTTTGATTCGCCCACGTACGTGACACTGAAACAGCAGCTCAAGGAAAAACCGAACGACCCTCAAATCCAGGAATCGATCCGTCAACTCGATTTGCAACTTCGCGCTAGTTACTTCCGACATCGCCAGTTCATGGTCCGTGGCGCCTATCTGCTGATGGGCGGCCTCGCCTTGTGCTTGGTTACCGCGCGTTGGGCTGCCTCGTTACGGCCCCAATTACCACGCCCGCAGGCCCCCGATGACGAAGTCGACCTGCTGCAACGCGAACAACGACTGGGCCGCCGAGGGGCACTGGCACTGGTCACCGCGGTACTGGTATTGATGTCCGGGTTCGCACTGCGTGCCAACCGGATCCTGCCAGACTCGGTCGACGAACTGGTAACGACGGCACTCGCTGGACCGCCATCGGCGACCGGCAACGGCGTAGATTCAGCGGCCAACACTTCGCCATCCGCCGCTGAAGATCAACACACTCCGGCACCCGCCCCATCTTCCAAAAGCAGCACGAAAACCGCCGCCACTTTGCCCACGTACGAAGAGTATCTCAAGCAATGGCCCCGTTTTCGTGGCCCCACCGGATCGGGAGTCACGGCTCTGGCTGACATCCCCCAACAATGGAACGGCGTCGAGGGTGACGGGGTTCTATGGAAGGTTCCCGTACCGCTGCCGGGCCCCAATTCGCCCATCATCTGGAAGGACCGGCTATTTGTGTCGGGTGCGACCGCTACGGAACAGGCCGTCTTTTGTTTCGACACGAACACGGGCAAACTCGAGTGGCAACTGGACTTGCCGTTGGAACTGGGCGACGTCGAAGAATTCGAAGTGGCCGAGTACACCGGATATGCGGCCGCCACGATGGCAACCGACGGTGTGCGTGCCTACGCGATTTTCGCTTCGGGCAATCTAGTCGCAACGGACTTTCGCGGCGAGATGTTGTGGCGCAAGAATCTGGGTGTCCCCAAGAACACCTACGGCCACGCCAGTTCGCTGGCCACGTATAAGGACCTGGTGATTGTCCAGTACGACCAGGGGACCGCCAAAGACGACGCTTCCAAACTAATGGCGTTCCACGGTGCGACGGGAGATATCGCTTGGGAAGTTGCTCGGCCGGTGCCCAGCAGTTGGGCTTCGCCCCTGGTCATCAGGCAGAATGACCGCGACATGGTCATCACGTCGGTCGATCCGTGGGTAATCGCCTACGCGGCCGACGATGGCAAGGAACTGTGGCGTGCCGAATGCATGAGTGGCGAAGTCGGACCTTCGCCCGTCTATGACAAGGGGATCGTCTACGCCGCCAATGAAGCGTGCGGTATGTTCGCAATCCGCGCGGACGGTCAGGGGAATGTCACCGATACGCACGTCGAGTGGTTTACCGATATTGACGTTCCCGATGTCTGCAGTCCGGTTGTCATGGAGAAATACCTGATTCTGCAAGCACACGGGTTACTCGCCTCCTTTTCGCTGGGCAAGAGCGACGATCCGGAGGAATCCCGCGAGCCACTCTGGGAAGAGGAATTGGACGACGAAGTGTCGTCATCGCCCACCCGTGTCGGCGACTTCATCTATCTGTTCGCGGAAGAAGGAAAAGCCTGGATTATGAAGCCGACCGAAGACGCATGCCAGCGCGTTGCGGAGCTGGAGATGGGCGAAGAAGTGCGCAGCAGTCCCGCTTTCCTGCCAGGCAGGATCTACATTCGTGGTGAAAAACATCTCTTTTGCATTGGCAAGTGAGCAAAGATCGATACCTCATGAAAGCGCAATTGGACCTATCCCCCGTCGACACCATTGTCCAACAACACGGCATACATCGTGAGGCGGTCATTCCGATCCTGCAGGCGATTCAGCAGCAGTATCGATATTTGCCCCAGCCGGCACTCAGACGCGTTTGCCAACTGACCGAGATCAGTCCCGCCGACATTACCGGCGTGGCGACGTTCTACTCGCACTTTCGACACCAGCCGATTGGCAAACATACCGTGCATGTTTGCCGGGGTACGGCATGCCACGTGAAGGGTGCCGAATTGGTCGAGGATGCGATTACGCAGCATTTGAGAATCCCTGCGGGCAAAGACACCGATCCCGACGGTGAGTATACGGTCGAGTCGGTCGCTTGTTTAGGTTGCTGTACGTTGGCACCGGTCATTCAAGTCGACCAACAGACATTCGGTCGCGTGACGCCGCGCAGCGTCCCCAGCGTCATGGCCGAATCGAGACGGCCGCCGCGCAAACGCGCTGCGGTTCCAACTCCTTCGAAGAACTCGTCCATCGCTCCCGTCGGTGAAATTCGGATCGGCCTGGGCTCCTGCTGCCAGGCTCAGGGCAGCGGACACGTGCACCAGGAGATTCTGTCCGTCGTAGGCGAAGCGGGAGTTGCCGCGAGCGTCAAGCCGGTCGGCTGCATCGGCATGTGCCACCAGACGCCACTGCTGGAACTGGTCGTTCCGGGAGGCGAGTCGAAGTTTTTCTCACACGTTCAACCGGACGACGTGCGTGACATCGTACTCAAGCATTTTCGACCACGAGGGATTTTGCGCCGCGTCGGAAACCGAATCTCTCACTTCCTCGACGAACTCCATTCGGATGAAGAAGACGACCCAGCCGTCGCACATGCGTTGGACGTCCGTGACCAACCGGTTTGTGCATTCCTGGGCCCGCAAAAGCACATTGCCACCGAGAACTGTGGCGACATCGACCCACTCGACCTGGACGAATACTTGCGTCACCAGGGGTTCCAAGCGTTGCGACAGTGTATCGAACAACGGACTCCAGAAACGATCATCGACGAGGTGAAGATCAGCGGCATGCGTGGTCGTGGGGGAGCGGGATTTCCAACCCATTTCAAATGGCAAAAGGCGCGTGAAGCGACCGGCGACAAGAAGTATATGATCTGCAACGGCGACGAAGGTGACCCAGGGGCCTTCATGGACCGCATGCTGTTAGAGTCGGTGCCTTATCGCGTGATCGAAGGAATGGCCATCGCCGCGCGCGCCGTGGGTGCTCATGAGGCGATCTTCTACATTCGAGCGGAGTACCCATTGGCAGTGCGGCGCATCCGCGCTGCGATCGAAAAATGCGAAGAACATGGCTATGCCGGCAAAGGGATCCTCGGCACCGATTTCGATCTCACGTTTCGCATCATGGAGGGAGCCGGCGCATTCGTTTGCGGTGAAGAAACGGCCCTGATCAATTCGATCGAGGGCCGCCGCGGCACTCCCAATTTGCGGCCACCCTATCCCGTCGAAAGCGGACTCTGGAACCGGCCAACGCTGATCAACAACGTCGAGACCTTGGCCTGCCTGCCGTGGATCTTTCGGCACGGCGGTGACGCGTTCGCTCAACTCGGTACCGAAAAAAGCAAGGGAACCAAGGTCTTTGCACTAGCCGGCAAAGTGCAACGAGGTGGCTTGATCGAAGTGCCGATGGGTGTTTCGCTGCGGCAAATCGTCGAAGATATCGGCGGCGGTGTGATGCCAGGGCGCCAGTTCAAGGCAGTGCAAGTCGGCGGCCCCTCGGGCGGTTGCGTGCCAGCACAACTGGCTGATACGCCTGTCGACTATGAGGCCTTGGCGGCAGTTGGTGCGATTATGGGCAGTGGCGGCTTGGTCGTGCTGGACAATACCGATTGCATGGTCGACATCGCGCGGTACTTCCTCCGCTTTACCCAAGACCAGTCGTGTGGCAAATGCACGTTCTGTCGGATCGGTACCAAGCGTATGCTGGAGATACTCGACCGCATCTGTACAGGAGAGGGGCGTAAGGGCGATCTGCAAGAACTGGAACAATTGTCACGCTCGGTCGTGGCCGGCAGTATCTGCGGACTGGGCAAGACCGCGCCCAACCCCGTCCTCTCGACACTTACCTATTTTCGCGACGAATACGAAGCGCACCTGCAAGGCAAATGCCCGGCCGGGAAATGCACCCAACTGATTCGCTACGAAATCAACCAGTCCTGTATCGGTTGTACGCTCTGCGCACAGCACTGCCCCGTCAACGCCATCCCCATGACACCCTACCGGCGCCATTGGGTCGATATGGATCTATGTACGCGATGCGATACCTGCCGTCAGGTATGCCCCGAGGAGGCCGTGCTGGTGACGTCGTAGTGAGTTGAGGGTTGAGGGTTGAGAGCACTGAACCGTTAATTATTCATGATTTCGTCATTCGTCGTTGGCGGTCTCCGTTGGGGCCGCAAAATGGCGCTGTCCGATTAGTGTCCGTTTCGAAACGCTTTCAGGAAAACCGGTATGCCTACGATTGCGATTGATGGCCAGAGTGTGGAAATGCCCGGCAGAGCGACAATTCTTGACGCGGCAGAGAAACTCGGCATCGAGATTCCCACACTCTGCTTTCTGAAAGGCTATGAACCGTCCACATCGTGTCTGGTCTGTGTGGTCAAGAACCGCCAGACGGGCCAGTATGTGCCGGCCTGCGCAACGCGTGTGGTCGATGGCATGGAGCTTGACAACGCGACGGATGAGGTGAGTGGCATGCGTCGCATGGCGTTGGAGTTATTGCTGAGCGATCATGTGGGAGATTGCTTAGCGCCCTGCTTCTTTGCATGCCCGGCACACATGGATATCCCGCTGATGCTGCAACAGATCGGGCACAAAAACACGCGTGAGGCAATCAAGACGATTAAGCAAGATATCGCGCTGCCCGCGGTTTTGGGCCGTGTCTGTCCGAAACCGTGCGAGAAAGGCTGCCGACGCAAGGGAGCGGATTCACCCGCTGCCATTTGTGAATTGAAACGATTTGTCGCAGACGCTGACCTGGAAAGTGCAGACCCGTATTTGCCTGCCTGTGCACCCGCAACGGGCAAACGCATCGCGGTCGTCGGTGCCGGGCCGACCGGCCTGGCGGCGCTCTATTATCTGCGCCGACTCGGACATGACTGCGTGCTGTACGAACAGCAGGCACAAGCGGGCGGGCGTTTGCGCCGCGAGACGACCGAGGAGGAACTGCCGCGTGCGGTGCTTGACCAGGAGATATCACAGGTACTCCGATTGGGCGTTGAAACGCACTGGGAAACGCCGCTACGCGATAAGCAGATGCTCGATTCACTCTGTGACCAGTTCGATGCCGTTTTGCTGGCCTGCGGCAACGTCGACGCACAGCAAGTCGAGACTTGGGGCCTGCCTGCGGCACGTCGCGGGATTTCATTCGATCGCAACACGTACCAAACGGAGCGAACCGGTGTCTTCGCGGCCGGGAATGCGGTACGCGGCAAGGCCTTGGTCGTGCGGAGCACGGCCGATGGCAAAGAAGCGGCTCAGACCATCGACCAGTTTGTTTCCGGGCGCGAAGTACGAGGCCCCTCGCGCCCCTTCTCGTCGCGTATGAATAAATTGTCGGAAGACGAGATGGCCGAGTTCCTGGAAGGGGCCGGATCGGCCTGCCAATCGACTCCCGAGCAAGGCGAGGATTATTCAAAGGACGCGGCGTCCGAACAAGCCGATCGGTGCCTCTCGTGCGGGTGCGTCGCTCACGGCGACTGTGCACTGGAACGGTACTCGATCATGTACCAAGCAGACGCCGGACACTTCAGCGGCCAACGACGCCGCTACGAAGTTGTGAATCGGCACGGGCGAGTGCTGTTCGAGCCGGGCAAGTGCATCAAGTGCGAAATCTGTGTGAAAATCGCGGCCTCTGCCAGCGAACCGCTCGGCCTGTCGTTCGTCGGCCGTGGGTTTGACGTCGAATTGCACGTTCCGTTCGATGGTGACATGGACGAAGCACTGACCAAAGTCGCCGCCCAATGCGTCAAACACTGCCCAACGGCCGCGTTGCAAATGACACGCGACAAAGTCGTGTCGGTCGGCGGGTGCTGTAGCGACGAATCATAGGATCTGCTGGTCATACGTTGCCAGACAATCGTCTCGGTAACGATGCCAAGATCAAGATGCTGGCGAGTGCCGCGCCGACCTGCTACGTTACCAACCGGCCGCATTAGCTTCCTGCCGTCTCACCGCAGTTGCTATCCGTCCTATTGCTTGCCCTTCCGTGCTTCGAACCTGTCCCAAGTCCTGGTTAACGTGCAGGAGTTTTCGGTATGGGACAACACTGCCGGTAGTTGTGTGGCAGGTTCTTAGAGTTGACCCGCGTTCTTCGGTCAACCAATCAGCTCCAGGATGAAGAGTACTGCGTCCCCCCCGGCAGTTGTATGATCTCTGAGGATGCGTTGGACTGCCAAAAACGAGATATCCAGATCAACTGCCGCGCACTGAGTTCTTATCGCGCCGAGGAGACGTTCTCGGTGAGGGTTAGCATCAAGTCTGCGCAACCGCTACAGCTTCTCATGCGGATTCCCGCGAAGGCCATTTCCGGCCTGATTCCAAGCCCAAAGTCGGGGGTTTGAGAAATTCGGAGCGAACTGTGGATCAATATCTGGCCGATGAAGATCAACACGACCCACACTATTTCCACGGAGGCTTCGGATGTTACACACAGCGACACGGATGCGCAGCTTGCTTTCCCGGGTGCTGGGCGGATCTCTCTTGGTCTTGCTCTTGTCTGGCACCGCAACGGCACAAATGGGACACGTTTTGGAAGCGATGGGCCCGATTAACCAATCGATGGGTGGAGCCGCCACGGGCCTGGCACTCGACAGCATGAGTGCTTTGCACTGGAACCCGGCCAGTATTACCGCGTTGAAGAGCTCGGAAATCGGTTTTGCCTTTACCGCGTTGGCTCCGGAGACGAACATCTCGTCGAACTTGGGACCCATGTCCGGTTCGACGGCGAGTGACGTTGACATTAATCCGATGCCCGCGTTTGCCTTCGTCTATTCCCCCGACGACTCGCCATGGTCGTACGGTATTGGTGGATCGGCGATCGCCGGCTTTGGCGTCGACTATCCGGCCAGCAACCTTCCGTCCCAAACCAACCCGACAACCAACCCCATCTTGACGCCACAATTTGGCACGGGCAACGGTTTTGGTTTTGGCGCGGTCCATTCGTCGTTCCAGCAGATGCAGATTCACACGACGTTGGCCTGCCGTGTGACAGACAACTGGTCAGTTGGCTTGGCACCGACGTTCAACTGGACCTCGTTGACCGTGTCGCCATGGCCCGCAGCCGTTCCGAATGCGAATGGGACCTACCCCTCCGGAGCGGCCGCTGATTCCCGCTGGGGACTTGGACTGCAATTCGGTGTCTATTGGGAAGACGCTTGTTCCGGTTGGAGCTTTGGCACTTCCTACAAGACGAACCAGTGGGTTGAAGAGTATAAACTCAACTCGACCGACGCGTCGGGTTACCCGCGGCAACTGACCTTTGACATGGACTATCCGTCGATCTTCTCGGTGGGCGTCGGCTATGCCGGTTTCGAGCGAGTATCGTTGGCCTGGGACGTTCGTTATATCGGCTACAACAGCACCGATGGTTTCCGTACGACCGGCTTTGATCCGGCTACTGGCGCGGTCGTTGGATTCGGCTGGAACAGCATCTTGACCACGTCGCTCGGTGCCCAGTACCAGGTGAGTGAGCGGTTGAGTGTGCGCGCGGGTTACACGTTTAACGAGAATCCGATCGAAGACAAAGTCACGTTCTACAATATTCATGCACCGGCCATCGTACAGCACCACATGAGCTGTGGCCTGTCCTATGATATGCCTCATTGCTGGACGTTGGCGCTTGCGTACACTTACGGATTCGAAAACGAAATCACCGGTCAATGGCAAAGCCCGGCCGGCCCGATCCCCGGTTCATCCGTGACCAGCGAACTATCGACGCATCTGGCCTCCGGTGCGATCTACGTCAAGTTCTAACCGCCACCGGCACTGAGCTCCGCGCGCCGTGACGAGTGCCGACTCCCACATTGCATTACGCATTTCTTGCGGCCGTTTCGCCGCTCGTCAGGCAGGTGAAGCAGTTTGGCAAGCTAGCCCGGCCGCCGTCGGCCTTGTGCCGGCGGAGCCATGACCAACGGGAGCGGGTCAATGCAGTCCGAGCGGTAGCTCGTAGCTCGTAGCTGGTTGGCGGCCCTGCCGCCCAAGAGGCCAGGGCACCGAGACGCACGTGAACAGAACCATTGCGACGCGAGTTGCGCCGTCTTCTTCTCACAACCCTGATATCAACGCTCCGCTCTACACTCTCGACTCTGGACTCTGGACTCTGGACTCTACACTCTCGACTCTACACTCTCGACTCTCGACCGGGCAAATTTCAGCAGTAGTCCGATCAGGATTAAACCGCCACCGACAAAGGTCCACCATCGTGGCGTTTGATAAGTTGCCACGTTGTGCCAGGCCAGGTAGACCCAGATCGGCACTAACACAGGTTCGAGCAGCGCGATCCCCGACGCTTCATGACCGGTGATGGAGCGAACACCGCGAGCGAACAGGAAGTAGGGGAGCCCCAATTGCAACGCACCAAAAGTGGCCAGGTAGCCCCACTGAGCTCCCTCGGGCCAGACGCCGACGTGCAGAACGAACGGGGCGAGCACGATCGTGGTGACGGCCAGGTTCAACATGATCAACCATGCCGCGTCATGGCCACGCAATTGACGAACGAACAGAATCACTCCGGCGTAGGTCACCCCAGCTGCCAAGCCGAACAAGATGCCCGAAAGCTGCTGGCCCTGCGCTTCAAAGAAAAGAATGACACCAACGCCGAAGCCGCCGAACAGCACCAGCAGCCAATCGCCACGGTGTACCGGTTCGCCCAGAAAAAAGACACCGATCAGAAAGACCCATGCCGGTGCGACGTTTTGCAGCCAGATGGCATTGGCCGCGGTCGTCAGCGTCATGGCCATCAAATAGGTGTAATTCATCAACGCAAAAATCAGGACCATCGGCACCAGGCCGGGCGACCAACGGGGGCGGCGCACCATGGGAATCAGCAACAAGCAGGCAAAAAAGGCACGCCAAAACGCCAACAAAATGCCCCGTTGTTCGAGCGGCCAGTCGCTAAAGAATGGCGCCTTCACAAAGAACCCGCTCGTGCTCCACAATACCGCAGCCAACACCACCAGCAACCGGCCACGAACTTGCTGGCGATCGGTCGATTCGTGACTGGCCGGAATGGTACTCATGATGAACGTCGTCGCAATGCCATGCATGCCTCGGGCGATCGAAAATCCGCGCAAGGTGGAGCAACAACGCGGCAATGAATACGAACGATAGTAAGTTCATCGCTGGTTCTTGTGAAGCTGCTTGCCACGAGATATTGGTGAAAACACCGGCGCGTGGTTGGCATCGTAGGTAACAAACCGCGCACGATTACAAGACACCGAACCGAAGAACAACCTCGAAACAAGAGAACCCATGGCACGCAGCAAAGCTTACGACTGTATTGTAATCGGAG
The DNA here is from genome assembly GCA_024277285.1 of Planctomycetota bacterium. The sequence continues at coordinate 18,820 of JAJRVM010000108.1, read as the reverse complement.
GCGGCCACAACGGACTGGTGACGGCCGCCTACCTGGCTCGAGCCGGCAAGCGGGTGTGCGTTTTGGAGCGTCGCGTGATTCTCGGAGGTTGTGCCGCAACGGAATCGCTCTGGCCCGGATATCGCGTTTCAACTGCCGCATATGTAATCAGCTTGCTCCTGCCCGAGATCACTCGGGATCTGCGGCTGAAGCATTACGGCCTGAATATCCTACCCAGAACACCATCGTCATTCACACCACTGCTCGACGGACGGTCGCTGCTGATGGGGCCTGACGCAAATGCCACGCGCGACGAGATCGCGAAATTCAGCGCGCGTGATGCGGACCGATACCCCGCCTACACGACGCTCCTGGAACGCGTGGCCGAGTGTCTTGAACCGGTCTTGTCACGAGCTGCTCCCGATCCGCTGCCGTTGCCCAAAGAGGGGCGTAAGATCGGAGTCGCAAAACGGCTACGCGACGCGCGACGTATGTGGGACTTGTACCAGGCGGCCAGCGAGTTGGGCCAGGACCTGCCTGAAGCAATGGAGTTACTGACCGGCGCGGCACGTCCGATCCTCGAACGCTGGTTTGAATCAGAGGTTCTGCGTGCCACACTGGCCACCGATGCCATCATTGGAGCATTCGCCTCCATCGCTTCCCCCGGCACCGCCTATGTGTTGCTACACCACGTCATGGGCACGGCAGGCGGGGCACGTGGCATTTGGGGGTATGTCGAAGGTGGAATGGGTGGGCTGGCCGATGCGTTGGAAGCGGCCTGCCGCGACCTGCATGTGGATATACGACGCGAGTGCGAGGTGACACAGATCTTCACCGAAGGAAAACGCGTGCAGTGCGTGGGATTGGCTGACGGTACGACCATCGAGGCACCGATTGTCGCCTCGAGCGTCGATGCGCATTGGACGTTCGAACGCCTGCTCGACGCGACACAATTGCCAGACGCGTTCCGTGCAGCGGTGGCGCGAATCGATTATTCTTCCGCCTCCGCCAAGATCAACCTCGGACTGTCCGATCTGCCCAACTTCTCGGCGGCGCCAACCGCCGATGTGGCACCTCATCATCACGGCACCATCCACATCTCGCCCACGCTCGACTACATCGAACGTGCTTACGACGATGCCAAGTACGGTCGGCCCAGTGCCGAGCCGGTGCTGGAAATCACGCTCCCATCGAGCGTCGATCGATCGATCGTCCCAGCCGGAAAGCACTTGATGTCAATTTTCGTCCAATTCGCTCCCTATACCCTGGGCGGAGGTAAATCCTGGGATGACCAAAAAGAGGCATTTGCCGACCGTTGCATTGAAACGCTGACCCGGTACGCGCCCAATATGCCGGACATCATCGAGCATCGCCAGGTACTCAGTCCATTGGATCTCGAACGAACATTTCGGATCACTGGTGGCAATATCATGCAGGGCGCCATGCACTTACATCAGTTATTCTTCTCGCGCCCCGTAGCGGGATGGGCCGACCACCGCACACCGATCGAAGGGCTGTATCTGTGCGGTGCGGCCAGCCATCCTGGGGGCGGCGTCATGGGTGCCTGCGGGCGCAATGCGGCCGAAGAAATACTCCGCGACATTTAATCGAACGGTCCCACGCAAGACGCTTCAGCAATCAAAGCTGCCCCCTCAAGGCCAGCCTCGGCGGAGGCCAGCTTCCCCCAGCGCGGCTTGGTAGCTGACCATTTGTTGGCTCCGACTGGGACAAGCCCGGCAGAAGCCTGTTTCGCGCACAACGGCTCAGCTACCGATCGCCGCTCGATAGCAATAGTCGAATAACAACTGCCATTCAAGATCCGCAATGCGACGACACAGCTCCTCTTGCTCTGACTTGCTGGCCGCATTGGCCGCGCAGAGGTCGACAAAGAGAAACGGGTCCCACAACGGACTCGAGGTGCCAGAACCCGATACATCAGAACCCGATACAAGTTCGGGCAGAGCATTGCCAACCAATGGAGCAACGGCTGCCGCCAGAGTATCGAAGAGCGGATGTTCACCGACGCGTCGAAACCAGTACTTGGCATTTGAATAATCAGGTTCACGGCGATGCATGATACCGTGCCAATAGCTTCCCGATGGCGTGGCGATGCCCTGGCTCAACGCGTGCGACTCGCCAAGGTAATTGAAACGCAGCCACAAGGCCGATCTGCAGCATTGCGCCATTTCGTCGTCGCTCACACAGTGTGATCCTAACACAGACGCCACATCAAGCGATTCGAGCACGCCTCGAACAGACGGGTCGGGCGTGCCCGGCCCCAAGGGCGCAAAGATCTGACGGGACAACAACGGCGCACACGCTGGGCCGTAGAAACTGGGGTCGATCTGTAACACGGTCATCAGCCTCGTTTGTCACCGGTCTCAGTGTTGTCACCGGTCTCAGTGGTTGGGTAACACGTTTCGCTGCCCACCGATTGCCCCGCACGCGTGTCTTGTTTACGTCGCGTAGTCGTGTATTCTGCTCAATAGGGTTTTAGCCGCGCGCGCGAGGTTGTCCACACCTCACGTGCAGGAAAACGGGCTGCAGAGGCCCCGTTGTGTGGGGGGACGCTGCCGAGTTGTCTGCAACGAGAAACAAACCCTATCCCTCCATCGCGGTCGGTGCTAAACTGAAACGCTACCTGGAAGGTTCCGCAGCGGGGCGTTGTGCCGTGGCAGGCGACGAAAATCGCGTGTCTATTGCGGAGCAAATGGGGCAATGGAACGTGCCGCACACAACCTGAGCGCCGCGTGGTATCAACTCGTCCGCTTTGTCTGTTGCCCGGACCTCTTAGGAGGCCCGCGACCTGAGCAGCAAGCAAACAGGGGCAGCGCAGCACGGCGGAGCGCCCCGATCCGGTACGAAGAATGCCCGTGGTGAGTCCTTATTTTCTAGCCGATCTCGGATCCTGGATGTCATGACGAACGAACCCTCAGATGCGTCAGCTCAACCACAACCTGAGCCCAACGCCGCTTCAAACTCACCTGAATCAGCTTCCCAGACGGACGCTCAACCGCCCGCCCCAACACAGCAATCCGAGCAACCCACCCCGACACCTCCCAGTACCGGCGCGGCCGACGATCAGGGGTCGCCATCCGGTCCGGCGTTGGACGCGAGCGCAGCGCAAGCAATGAGTTCCGCGAACGACGCCGTGCTGGCCAAGATTCAAATTGGTTCACGGCGCAATCGGTCGGAACAAGAGCCCAGTTCCTCGAAACCAGAGATCGCGAAACCGATTGAACCGATCAAAGTCGTGAACGACCCTGCCCCGGCAGGCCCCATTCCGACACCGTCGGTTCGGGACCCGTTGTCGCCCGAACTGGAAGCGCAGTTTGCCGCGGCGATGGGCGACGTGTCGCTCGATGAAATGCTTGTCGGTGGGGTCACGGGCAATGCCGCCGCAACCCTCGAACAGGGGGCCCATGTGAAGACGGCGGTCGCACGCATCCATGGCGACAACGTTTTCTTCTCGCTCGGCGGGCGAAATGAAGGCGTGGCTTCACTGCGGCAGTTCCCAGAACCACCGACGTTGGGTGCGGAATTGGAAGTCGTCGTTAAGTCCTATTCGGCCGACGATGGCATCTACGAAGTCGCGATTCCCGGCGCGTCGACGCAAGTCGACGACTGGGAAGACTTGGTCGAGGGGACCGTGGTCGAAGCCCGGATTACCGGTTCCAATGCCGGCGGACTGGAATGCAAGGTCAGCAACCTGCGCGGTTTCATTCCGGCAAGCCAGATCGCGATCTACCATGTCGACGACTTTGCGGAGTTTGTCGACGAGAAAATGATTTGCGTAGTAACCGAAGTCAACCCGGGACGAAAGAATCTGGTCCTTAGCCGCCGTGCTATCCTCGAACGGGAAAAAGAAGAGGCCCGCAAACAGCTACTCGAAACACTCGAAGTCGGCCAAGTGGCAGAAGGAGTCGTGCGCAAACTCATGCCGTTCGGCGCGTTCGTCGACATTGGTGGGATCGATGGATTAGTCCACATCAGCCAACTCAGCTGGGATCGCGTCAACGATCCAAGTGAAGTGCTTGAAGAAGGCCAGAAGATCCGCGTTAAAGTCGAGAAGATCGATACGGAAACGGGCAAGATCGGCTTGTCCTATCGTGACTTGCTCGATCACCCTTGGACCAATATCGACGAGAAAGTCACCGCCGATACGGTGATTCGAGGGACCGTTTCACGGATCGCAAAATTTGGTGCGTTCGTCAAGTTAGCGCCAGGCGTCGAGGGGCTGATACACATTTCCGAACTCTCCCATGGCCGCGTGGCCAATGTCGCGACCGTGGTTTCCGAGGGACAGCAGGTCGACGTGAAAGTGTTGTCCATCGACCCAGAAGCGCAACGGATCGCGTTGTCGATCAAAGCGGTTCTACCTGAACCCTCGGCATCGACAGCCACGGAAGAAGAGCAGGACAAGGCCCACGAAACGCAACGCGAGCAACTGTTGGCAAAACGGACCCAACCGCTCAAAGGCGGCACCGAACGTGATTCGGGTGGCGATCAGTTCGGGTTGAGGTGGTAACTGACGTTTCGGGCGGCAGGGCCGCCAACCAACTACGAGCTACCGCTCGGACTGCACTGGCCCGCTCCCGTTGGTCGCTGGAATTTGCGCAAGAGAACACGTTTCTTGCCGTTCGTAGCATGAAGGGGGCGACATAAGGTGGACCATGGCGACGGTGACGATCTATCATAATCCGCGTTGCTCGAAGAGTCGCAAGACGCTGGAGCTGCTGCGGCAACACGGCATCGAGCCGACCGTGATCGAGTACATGAGCGCGCCTCCAGACGTGGCAACCATCACACGCCTGCTCGCAATGCTGGCGCTGAAGCCGCGCGGGCTGATCCGCAGCAAAGAATACGGCGCACTCGACCTGCCCGCATCGAACGACGATGCCGAGCTGATTGCTCGGTTGGCCGCCCACCCAGAAATCATGCAGCGACCGATCGTGGTGGCCGGTCACATCGCCGTACTGGGGCGACCACCCGAAAACGTGCTCGACATCCTCTGACTGACCGTGTTCCACCCACCAAGTGAGACGCGGCGCGCCAGCGGCAGGCCGTATCAAAGGCGGGCTCGTGAGTGGGCTTTCCCTGATTGCGGTTCATTGACACCGAGCAAGGGGGCCCGATACAATTTGAGCTCGCGGCCCTGGCGAAGAAGAGCAGCTCTGCCCCCGCGAAAAGTGGTTTTCCTGCGGGAGTAGTGGTTTCGCTCGGGTCGCACCCTAGAGTCACTGATTCGCCCGGGCAGCTGATTCACCTGGGCGGTAACCGTTCAACTGACCTGTTCTTGCCTCGAGGAGCATTTGACGATGAGTGATGTAGCTGAGTTCACGGATGGGAATTTCACTGCGGAAGTTTTGGAATCGGAACAACCAGTACTGGTCGATTTTTGGGCGACTTGGTGTGGACCATGTCGGCAAATCGCGCCCATGGTCGAAGAGCTGGCGACCGAGAACGCGGGCAAAATCAAAATCGGGAAACTGAATATTGACGAGAGCCCGGGAATCGCTCAACAGTACAAGGTCTTCAGCATTCCGACTCTCGTCGTCTTCAAGGGCGGTGAAGATGTCGAACGATTTGTCGGCGTTCAACCGAAAACGAAGATCCAGCAAACGCTCGACTCGATCTGAGTGTAACCCGGGAATCTTTCCCGGGCCCAAGGCGGTTACCCTCTCAAGCCACATGTAACCCGGGAATCTTTCCCGGGAATCTTTCCCGGGCGTCACTCAGACGGTATCGAGCAAACTGAGGTTCGGGGCAATCTTGGTCAGCTGCTGCCGCATATACAGTTTCACGCGGGCAGTCGTTTTGAGCCCGAGCGCGTGGTTGAGAATATCGCGTGCTTGCTGTGTCGTGATGTGGGACGCGAGATCCTTCATCGAGGGGATGAATGCCGGGCTCATACTGAAGCTGCGCAGCCCCATGCCTAACAACAGGACAAACGACTTGGGTTGACCGGCCATTTCGCCACAGAGTGTGAGCGGCATCTCGTTCGTGCGGCAGGCGTGGACCACTTGCGTCAACAGCCGCAGCACTGGCGGTGCCAGTGGTTGACAGAGATGACTGACTTTCGGGTTATCTCGATCCGCAGCCATCAGATATTGGACCAAGTCGTTGGAGCCAATCGATACGAAATCAGTGGCCTGCAGCATGGAATCGATCGAGATGGCGGCCGCCGGCACCTCCAACATCATACCAACAGGCACCTCGCTGAAGGCCTTCTTTTGCTGCTTCAACTGGCGTTCCGCGCGGCGAACCATCTGGCGCACGCGGTGAATCTCCTCCAAGGTCGTGATCATCGGGAACATCAAACGGACCGAACCGCCAAGTGTGTTCGCGAAATCGGCGGCACGCAGAATAGCGCGCAATTGGACCGTGAAGAACTCAGGATGCTCGAACGAAAGGCGAATACTGCGCCAGCCCATGAACGGATTGGCTTCCTTGTGATCGTGTCCCAGGTAAGGCACGGTCTTGTCGCCACCAATGTCCAACGTGCGAATGGTCACCTGATGGTTCGGCGCCGCTTGCACGATATCACAATAGATCGCCAATTGTTCTTCTTCGTCCGGAATGGCGGGGTGTGTCAGGTAAAGGTATTCCGTGCGGAACAGTCCCACACCGGCTGCGCCCATCGCCGTGGCAGCCTGCGCGTCAGACAGCCCGTTGATATTGGCCAGCAGTTCGACACGCACGCCGTCAAGCGTGACTGCCGCCTGGTCGCGATTGGCGGCCAGTTGGTCTTTCAAGTGAAAGAATTCGCGTTCCAGTTTGCGAAACGCCGAACGCGTTTCCGCATCCGGATTGATCGTGACATGGCCGTCGCGACCGTCGACGACAATCGTGTCGCCCGTGCTCACCTGCCGCAGAATCCCCTCGATACCGGAAACCGCCGGGATACCACGGCTGCGTGCGATAATCGCCGCATGGCTCGTCTGGCTGCCGGCCTGAGTGACGATCCCCTTAACATCGATATCGCCCAACGCCACGACCTGCGACGGCAGCAGCTCGTCGGCCACGACAATCACCGGGCCGCGCAGTGGGTGGGTCGCCTTGCCATCGTCGCCCGCAAGCTGCGGGATCTCGGCCATGTGCGAGCTGAGCCGAATGACCACGTCACGGACATCGTTGAGGCGATCGCGCAGATACTCGTCTTTGGTGCGCGCGAAGAGCGAGGTGTATTCGTTGAGCAGTCGATGCAACGCGGCACGCGCGGTGAGTCGATCTTTGGTGATCCAGGTGCGGATCTTGTCGGTAAAGGCCGCGTCACGCAAGATCGACTCATGGACGCCGAATATCGCCGCCTCGGCATGCCCCACCTGGGACTCGACCTTACTGCACAGCGCGTGCAGGTCCGCAGCGGCTCGATCGCGTGCCGCTTCGTATTGCTCCAGCTCGTCGGTAACCTGCCGATCCTCCAGCCGTTTTGTGTCCGGATCAACGAAGATCTCATGGATACAGTAGGCTGTGCCAACCGCCACGCCCGGTGATACAGGGATTCCTTTTCGCATGTCCCGCAATGTAGCACTCTCGGGGCGGCTTGACAAATCACGAGTTACAACTTGGCGACGGCTGGAACCGCTTCCCTAAATCACTACAGCAATTCGACTTGCGGCTCCTTTTGGAACTGCCAGGGATCGGTTGTAGTGGTTGGGAAAGGTGAGTATACTGTTGCGCTTTGCGTAACGTGGCAGCGTCAGGCTGAACACGCTCTTTACAAATTCTGGCCGGGGTGCAGAAGCCAAGAGGTGGTAGTGGCACCCCCTTTAATGTGGTGCCCCGCTGTGAAGTTTTCGCTGGTTGACCGAATTATCGAACTGTCGGAAGGCGAGCACATAACGGCGATTAAGGCGCTTACATTGACGGAAGAGTATCTTGGCGACCATTTTCCACGTTTTCCTGTGATGCCGGGCGTCATGATGCTTGAGGCGATGTATCAAACCAGCGCCTGGCTGATTCGCAAGAGCGAGGATTTCGCGAATACCGTGGTGGTGCTACACGAAGCGCGGAACGTGAAATTCTCGAGTTTTGTCGAGCCGGGGCAGATTCTGGTCATGACGGCAAAGCTAATGAAGCAGTCGGATACCATGACGACGCTCAAAGCCGAGGCGACGGTGGAGGGAAAAACCGCGGTAACTGCCCGGTTAGTGCTGGAGCGGTACAAGTTGACAGACCGATATCCCTCGCGGGCACCGACCGACGCGTTTACGCGTGGCGAAATGCGCAGACGGTTTGGACTGCTGTACTTCCCGCGACCGGCGGAGCACGCTAACTAGAACTCGAGGTCGGTTTGGCTGACCATGCGGCGCGCGTGGACACGAGAAAAACGAGATGCGATACAACGTCCCCTGGGGCAGCCGCTGGCGGCGCGCCGCCGAGTGGCGATTTTGGTTGCGATATATTTGAGGATCGCCAAATCAAGTCAAATAGACCCGATTTGGCGATTTTGATAGAACCGTTGCAATCTGTGAGATTGCTGGCATTCGAGTCCGTCACTTGAATGTGCCGTGTGAGGCCCCTTGGGCAAACTCCGTTCGGGAGGGTCCTTGGCGTACGTGTGGCACCGTGGTGCGATCACTGCTCGAACGGTCGTTATATTTTGTCAGTTGGCAGCGTTGGCGAGTCGTCGAGACCGTTGTTGCTGAACTATTTTGGAGACAATGCGAATGGCACCCACCAAAGAAGAAGTGTTTGACAAGGTACAAGAAGCGCTGGTCGACGCCTTGGGAGTGGACGACGACGAGGTCACGAAGGATGCGACAATGGTCGGCGACTTGGGTGCCGAGTCGATTGATTTTCTTGATATCGTGTTTCGTCTGGAAAAGGCGTTTGAAATCGAGATTCCTCGCTCCGAGCTGTTTCCCGAAGACATTCTAACCAACGCCGAATACGTGCAAGACGGCCGCGTTACCGCGCAAGGAATCGAGAAGCTGAAAGAGCGGATGCCCTTTGTCGACCTGACGCGATTTGAAGAGAATCCCGCCGTGCAGGAATTCAGCAATCTATTGACCGTCAATGACATGTGTCGTTACATCGAGACGAAGGTCGGAGCCACGGAGTAAGTGACGTGCGGTGGTTCTGGTTTGATCGATATACCGAGTTTGTTAGCGGCAGCCATGCAAAGGCCGTCAAGGCGGTTTCGCTCGCCGAAGAACAGCTGGATAACTACATCCCTGGTTTTCCGGTCATGCCCGCTTCGCTGATCATCGAGGGCTTCGCCCAAATCGGTGGTCTGCTGGTGGGCGAATCGCGTGGTTTTCGTCAGCGAACCGTTTTGGCTAAGATCGGCAAGTCCAAGTTTCACTTGGAAGCACGACCTGGTGACGTGCTGCGCTATGAGGTGACGATTCAGGACATGTCGGACGACGGTGCGATTGTGCACGGTCGCACGACCCTCGACGATCAGCTGCAAGCGGAGGTCGAGCTGTTTTTTGCGCATCTCGACGATCGCTTCGCTGGGGTCGACCTGTTCTATCCGGCCGAATTTTTGGCGATCCTGCGGTTATTGGGGATCTATGACGTGGGCCGCACGCAAGATGGCAAGCCAATCGAAGTGCCCACACACCTGCTGGAAGCCGAGGTGCGCGACAATCGCGACGAGAGATGGAAATCGATCCAACGCTAGTCACCACGACTCGGGCCGGAACGATTTCGACGCCGGCGGCCGTTCGAGGTCCTACCTCGTTCGTCTCGTACGGTGTAGACTGCACGCATGTTTTGTGAGCGCCCGACGGGAACGGAACCATGGTGGGAGCGTTTCATGGGGGGCTTGCCGTCCAACCGCATAGGGTAATTCAGACGTATGAGACGACGGGTCGTCATTACTGGCATCGGCAGCGTTAATCCCATGGGGCATGACGTCGAGTCGGTTTGGTCGGGGCTCAAGGAGAGTAAATCGGGAGTCGGCTACACGACGATCTTCGATGCGAGCTCCTTTCCGACGCGCATCTCCGCCGAGGTCAAGGACTGGGATGTGTCGAGCTTCGGCGCCGACCCCAAAGCCTGGAAGAACCGGGGTCGCCACACTCGCTTCGCTGCCGGAGCGGCCCAACAGGCTGTCGATTCGTCGGGGATACTCGACAGTAGCCTCGATCCAGAACGCTTTGGCATCTACCTGGGCAGCGGCGAAGGGAGTCAGGATTTCTTTTCCTTTGCCAAGATGATGACTGCGGCACTCGAAGATGGGGATTTCGACCTCAATCGCTTCATCGAGTGTGGGCTGGAAACGCTCAACCCGGTAGTGGAACTCGAACAAGAACCCAACATGCCAGCAGGCCATTTGGCCAGCATGTTCGATGCGCGTGGCCCCAACTTCAATTGCTTGACGGCGTGCGCGGCGAGTAGCCAGGCGGTCGGAGAAGCGACCGAAATCATCCGTCGTGGCGATGCGGATGTGATGCTCTCCGGCGGGACACACAGTATGATTCACCCGCTGGGAGTGACCGGCTTCAGCCTGCTGACTGCACTCTCAACTCGCAATGATGAACCAACACGAGCGTCACGGCCATTCGATCGGCTCCGCGATGGATTCGTCATCGGTGAGGGCGCCGCCATGGTAGTGCTCGAAGATCTCGAACGAGCAAAACGACGCGGAGCGTCGATCTTTGGCGAAATCGTCGGCTATGGGGCCACTGCAGATGCTTATCGCATTACCGATATCCACCCCCAGGGGCGTGGTGCAATCGCCTGCATGCGAATGGCGTTACAAGATGCCGGTCTATCCGCGGACGATGTCGACTATGTCAACGCGCATGGCACCAGCACGTCGGTCAACGATCGAGTTGAAACGCGGGCTTGCAAAGAAGTCTTTGGACAACGGGCGCCAAACGTGCCCATCTCGAGCACCAAGAGTATGATGGGGCATCTCATCGCTGCCGCCGGCGCTACGGAACTGATCGTCTGCATGATGGCGATCCGCGATAATGTCGTGCCACCTACGATCAACTACGAGAATCCAGATCCTGATTGTGATCTGAATTACGTCCCGAACGAAGCACGCGATGTGCCCTGTAACGTCGCTTTGAATAATAGCTTCGGTTTCGGCGGCCAGAATATCACACTCATTGTCCGCCGCTACGCCTAGCCGGACCAGTCCGATCATCCGGTTCGCACTCGATCGCTGATCGCTCGAAATAGACGCGGATGGACGCTGAGAGAAACGCACTCGGCCAGGCTTGCCCTGTGACTGCTTGCCCTGGACTGGCAGCACGACGGGCCAGCTACCAGCAACGTGCCCGCAGTCCTTCGCCTGCCGAACGAAAGGATTCCCATTGATCGCCGCTTTGCTGACGCCGAACCAAGACGCGGTCTGCTTCAACATGGGCCGCTCGCTCTTCAAGCTCGACGCCACGCGAAGCCGGGCAATGAGTCCTCGGTCGGAGTGACGAGTCCGTTGTGGCTTGAATTGCGGGAACGGGTTTTCCTATAGATCCTGGCGGCTCATCGAAACCGCCGCAGATACAATCGCGTCACGAGGTCGAAAGCAGCGCTGAAGCCGTAGCGGCTTCAGCTGCTTGGTGACGCCAACTAGAACACGCGATTCGGCGACGCTGCACGACTAGTAACCGATCGTCGATGGCGCGTCGAGGAAGAAGTCGCGTGGTCCGCGAGACGTGTAGTACGGATAGGCGTAGGTACCCGTGGGGGGGCCGGCCGGTTGCGTCGCGCGGTCGTAATGCACCGGGACTTGCGGTACGTAGTCAGGCGAGTTGCGGGGCGAATTCAGTACGCCGCACCCGTTTCCGGCCGCGTATTGGCCCTGGCCACCCGGCCCGCAAGTTTGGCAGTCGTTATTGGCCAATTGGCTATGAGTCTGACAACCAACCGCCGCCATGCTCACAAAAGCCAGGAGAAGAAGCACACGTTTCATCAGGCTATTCCTTCTTATATGCGATGTCTGGGGCAGACGTGGTATGGTCCACCATCCCCGGCAAAAGGCACAGAAACCAGACAGCCGGCGTCAAGTTCGCTAGCGGGACTGGCGCAAACACACCGATGCTGTTAGAAAGATCATCGGCGGCAAAACCCGGAATATTGAAGGAATCGCTATCTGGCCGCCAGCTCGACGGCAACCACCCAAGCCCAATGGAAACGGGGCGTCAATGACCTGCCAGCCAGATTGCGTAACCGCTAAACTTTCACATGATATCTCGTAATCAACGCGCGCCGTATGGGCTGCCACAAACTTGCTGATCTGCGGCGGTTCCGTTTATCCCGTTTCTTGGCATCCCACGCGTCGTGACACCAGCGTCGTGAACCGGCGGGCGCCGTAACCCAGGAGGCGGATATCGTGAACCAGCAACCAGAAGGGTCACCGTTCGGCGATTCGACCGACCGCCCCCCGCCTGATGGTCGGCCACCACGTCGTCGAGTTGCGCAGTTCAGTTTTGCGAAGATGATGTTGGTACTGACCGTCGCCACGACGGCAGCCGCCCCTTTGGCCTATCTAACTCGAGCACTTCACGGCGATCGCAAGAGTCATTTCGTGTTCATCATCTTTTGCCTCGCCGCTCCCGCGCTGTTGTTGATCGTCGTGAGTGCCATCTACCAACTGCGTCAATGGCTCGGCCGTTTTCGACGACCGTAGTGCCACGAATCGCAATTGCCTCTACTCCTGCCTGGGGGTGATGAAAACATGATCTTGACCGGAAATCCTCTTCTTCCGACTTTCCTGTCAACTTTTTCCGCAATGCGTGGCCCAGCCGCACGCGTCGATGGTTTGCCGCGCCCAGACGCGTACCGCCCCACTCCCCACTCCCCACTCCCCACTCCCCACTCCCCACTCCCCACGCATTTCAGGCAGTAAAACAGCGGCACGGTGCCCGAATAATCGTCAAAGTCAAACTGGAAAGAAGGTTTGCGTTGCGTTGCGAGGGCAAATTCAGCATTTAGCAACGTTTAGTAAAGCGCGGCAGGACAGGTAGACGATACGTCCCCATGAAATCAGCAAGTTGGGCTTGCTGTCATCTTTGCTGGAGCATGCGTCAGGCCGCCGACCAACTAATAGAACGCGGGGCCGGCGGCTGGGCGAAGAAGAAGAGTCGATTTAACACGTGTTTGTAGGACCCTAGGAGCCCTCCCAATGAAGAGCCGTATGATTCTCCCCGCCATCTTGGCGGTCGGCCTGTTCTGTTTGCTGAGCACTTCGAATGCTCAGGCCGGATTGTTTGGTCACAGCGGTGGCTGTGGCTATGAAGCAGCTTGCGGATGCTAGCCAGCTTGTGGAATGGAAGTAAGTTGTGATCCTTGCAGCGCGCCCCGCATGGGCCTGCTGGCTCGCTTACGTGCCAAATGCGCCGCCAAGCGCGATTGCTGTGAGCCGACCTGTGGCATCGAAGCCAGCTGTGGTTGCGAAGCCTCTTGCGAGCCCAGTTGCGATACGGGCTGTGGCTCCCGCGTGGGCCTGTTCGCTCGATTGCGTGCCAAGTGCGCTGCCAAGCGTGCTTGCTGTGAGCCGACCTGTGGCATCGAAGCCAGCTGTGGTTGCGAAGCTCCTTGCGAGCCGACCTGCGGTTGCGAGACCAGCTGCGACACGGGCTGTGGCTCCCGCGTGGGCCTGTTCGCTCGATTGCGTGCCAAATGCGCTGCCAAGCGTGCGTGCTGCGAGCCGAGCTGTGGCGTTGATGCCGGTTGTGGCTGCCACTGATCACTGCTCACCGGCACCTGCCAAACACTACTGGCAGTGACGGTACTGCGAAGAATGCGCACGGCCCCCGTACCTCTCCGAGTACGGGGGCCGTGTTTATGCGCTCGGCTGTTTGCGCGCTCGGCAACGATACCCTATACCGGTGTCGCCTGCCCGGCCCGGGGCTGACCAGAAAGCCGAACACAGGGCAGAGACTGGGGCCGCCAGGCTTTCCGAGGCTGCCCTGCAGCGTCGCATACCCGGGGCGTTGAAAGGGTGCGGCAGGCTGCTCCTGCTCTTCCAGCCAGCCAAGACGCAAAAGGCCACCGGGCAACACGTCAAGAAACTAACCAGCCTAGTTTAGCCCCACGACTCGCCGTTCTTTTTCGTGCCGCACAGAGCCACTTTCATTCCCATGGCTTCTGCCATTGCCGCCTTCGCCTCGACCGCTCGGTCGGCTTCTTCTGTGGACTTGGCATACGCGACCTGGATGTGGTTGGCCTTATGGCGCGCCATAAACTGATCACGTGAGACACCGTAGGTGACGGCGTGCATGATCGGCCATTGCGGCGTCGTGGCGTCCCACCGCCGCTGCGTCTCTTGCTTGGGCAACTTGACCACACCGGCGCGGCCCAGGTCCATTTTCAGTTGGTTGTCTTCCACGAAGATCCGCGACCAGACGATTTCACCCGGCTTGGAGATGCCCTTGAGCGTACCGCCACCTTTCGGGAAGTACATGGCCGGCTGACGCTCGCTCGATGCACCTTTCCAGCCGCCCGTGAAATGGGCCGGTGGTGCCGAACCGCTGATCAGGAACACCCACACATATTGATCGGTACTGCCCGAAGCGTCCCAGTCGCCCCAACGGACATCGTGCAGAGTCGTTTCCACTGGCTGGCCCATCGCCCGGTGAAGACGAACGGTCATCAACGCGTCGAGACCGGCACATTCATCCACCTCATTGAAATGAGGCAGTGGTTGACCGCGATACAGTACGCGTTTACCGTCGCTGCTCTTGACGGGCGGACGCTGAGCGTTGTTGAGCGTGCCCTCGACCAGATCGCTTGCCGGCAGCAGGTCCTTGAGTCCCTGTTGATATTGAATGCCGATCAGATCGCAGCCGAAGTCGTCCGCGATGCGCAACGCCGCAATGTACATTTTGCATTGCAATAGGATTTGCTCGTCGGTCAAGTCTTTGGCGTCATTGGGCCCCGTGTGGAAGGTTAGGCCGCGCTGTTCCATCCAGCGTCGCACTTCCTTGGCTTCACTGTTCTTGACCTGGGTGGTTGCGTAGTAAAGCGCCGATTGGCTAAGGCGTTCCTTGAACACGCCAACAGGTTGCAGCAATTCGTCCGGGATGATGGCGTTGTACATCCCCATGCACCCCTCGTCGAAAATGCCCATAATCGCCTTTTCACGTCGCAATTGCTCGGCCAACATCGTGCCCAGCTTGCGTTCCGACGCGCCCAGCTTGACCTTCGCCAGCGGCGTTACGTGGTTGGTCCGGTGTTGCACACGCCCCTTTTCCAGCCACTGGTCCAGCTTCTTGCGAAACGTGGGTGCCGAAAAATCTTCGGCCCATAGCGTCGAATATTTCTTGCCGGCTTTGGTCAGCGAGCCATTGAGATTCAGCATGCCGACCAAACCAGGCCACGTGCCCGACCAGTTGGCCACGGTCAGCAACGGGCCCTCGTGATTCAGCAACCCATGCAGGATGTGGTGCGAGTATTGCCATACTGCCTCGGCCACAATCAGGGGTGCTTTCGGATCGATCTTCGCAAACACCTCCATCCCTTGCTTCTGCGAGCTGATAAAGCCGTGCTTGGTGGCCGGATCGAACTGATGAGCACGTACCAGCTTTCGGCCTCCGGCGGAAACTGCATCGGCCAACTCTGCTTCCATTTCCGATTGCGCTGCCCAACACTTCTGGTTGGCCAAAAGGCGTAAATCACCATTGGCGATCAGCAACACCTCGTTCTTGCGAGCTCGTACAACTTTGGGGATCTTAGGCATTTGATAGGTAGGCATGGCACGTATTCACAATCGCAAAAGTTTGGAGTGGTATAGATGTAGGTGGGCACCCTCGGCGCCACGTGGAGACCGTCCCATTTGGGCCCGGTTCGGAGGCTGTGCCGCGGTTGACGGAATTACACGGCCCCCGTTGAACGAGCTTAAAGCGCAGACCACCACGTGTAAATCAGGCCAAATGGGCCAACGCCCCGTTTCTTGCGTGTGATGCCCCCAAAACACGCTTCCACCGCGAAGACTCGCCGGTGCCCCCATTACGGAACTCCCAGGCGGTTCCTACATTGACAGCCCCCATGCCGGCAGGACAGAATTGAGGTTACCAAGTTTTGCTCGATAAGAAGACCAATCCTATCTGAGAATCTGGCTCCTGACCCGCACGTGGCAGCCCGTTGTTCGATACCGATTTCCGAGGCGTGGTATCGGAGGCGTGGTATCCGCGATGCGTATCATTGCGGCAGAGCCTGCCCCACGTTCCAGAAACCGGTCCTAAGAAGAAAGTCAGCAGTACCCCATGAGTTTGTCATGCAAAGGTCAATCGCGCCGCAGCTCAGTAAACGAACGCAGCTCAGTGGACGATAGCCGAAGAGCGTTTGGCTGGCTGGGCGTTCTAGTCTGCCTGTCTGTCAGCGGCTGCTTTTCCAGCGAATACGGTCGCCGCATGGAACAGACGATCGGCAAACTCGCCACACAAGGCGAAAGAGTATCGGCCGTGTTCGCGGATCCCTCCGGATTGTTCGACGCCGGTGGTGCCGAGACCGGCATTTCGCTGCGAATGCCCGTCTTCGTCGATGCCAAGGCCAAGTCGCTCACAGCCGGTACCGCCAACGCACAACCACCGTTTTTCAATTTACCCGGCTTCGCGTATTCGTACGAGATACCCTTTGATGGCGAACCGGCGTATCTCTATGTCGCTGCCGTCAAGGCGGAGGGAAAACCGCTCGACGAGCTGGTTCAGGAAGTGCAAACCGGTATCGCCAAGAAGTTTTCCGGCGCTGCTTGGCAGGACGTTACACTCGAAACCCTGTCGGGGGCCAGCATTACACTTAAGCGGCTGAGCGTAACGGGACCGCAACAGTTCGGCAGCGAGAAAGGCGACGGACAATTCGACCTGTACTTGGTCAGCTCAGCAAATTATCACGTGCTAATTGGCTGGCGCGCATCGGCCGCCGTCGCCAGTGCTCAGGGGTTCTTTGAAAAAGTGGCCATCGCGATGGGAACCGTGCAGGGCAATACCTAATGGCCCGTCTGCGGTTGGCGTTGACAGCCCGACAAAAACGTGGCAGCCACCCAACGTGGGGGACCGCAGCATGCCTCGTTTTTCATGCCGCGCCATGACGGGTCGCGCGCGGGCGTAAGTCCAGAAATGCATCGTTTTCCGAACAGGTTCGATCGAGGTTCACCACACTGCTTTGGCCAGCCAACATATCGCGACAAAGTGTTGATGTCGCGACAAAGTGTTGCTCGACAGCACTCCCAAGAAGTGGCATAATGGATGGCTGCCGACAATTGGTGTCGCAACTCCACACTACCATGAGGTTTCTCCCCATGCATCGGTCCTTGACGATCAGTGTTGCCCTCCTGTTTCTGATGACATTCGCCGGGTGTGGCGACGACAGTTCCCAAGCGGTCAGCTCCGCTGGAAATTCCTCCGGCGGCGCGGGAAACGGTCCCTCGGGCGGCCCGCCTCCAGCGCCAACTGCGGCGAAGAAACCTGCCAATCCGAGTGCTGCCCAGCCAGGTGGTCCAGCACAGGGCGGTGGTGGACCGGGTGCCGGGCGTATGCCCATGGGAGCGACCATGGGTGGCGGCGATCCAGGTGCAGGGCGTATGCCGACAGGAGCCACGATGGGCGGTAGTGGGTCCAGAGACGGGCAACCCGGCCAGTCGAGCGGTGGCTATGGAGGTATGGAAGGCGATGGACCTCCTCCCGGTTACCAAGAAGATGGCGGCGGTGGTTATCCCGGTATGCCCGGCACGGGTGCTTCAGGTATGCCCGGCATGGGTGCTCCAGGTATGCCCGGCACGGGTGCTCCAGGGATGCCCGGCACGGGTGCTCCAGGGATGCCCGGCACGGGTGCTCCAGGGATGCCCGGCACGGGCGCTCCAGGTATGCCCGGCACGGGCGCTCCAGGTATGCCCGGCATGGGCGCTCCAGGTATGCCCGGCACGGGTGCTCCAGGTATGCCCGGCATGGGCGCTCCCGGTATGCCCGGCACGGGTGCTCCAGGCACAGGTGGCTATCCCGGCATGCCCGGCGCAGGCGCCCCGGGGATGCCCGGCACTGGCTATCCAGGTGGTCCCGGCGCAAGTGGTGGTGCAGTCCCTGGCTCGCTCGGCGGCAAACCGGCCCCTGCACCCGCACCGCTGACACTGAAGCAGAAAGCGGAAGACGCGATCCGAACAAGTGAGAAGACGGCCATCGACTATTTGTACGCTTCCGTGTTGGCCGACAGCGACACCGATGTGGTGAAGCAATACCGTTGGTCCCCCGCACTGAAACGCCCCGCACTTGCCGTGCGATGGGGGCTTGGTGTGCATGTCACCGTGTCACCAAAGAGTTACGAAGGGAATTATTTTCCCATCGGAACAAAACAAAAAATCCCGAAGAAAGCGTCGCGACGTAGCAGACGCGGCGGTCGGCGCGGCGGCGGCGGAGGTTACGGAGGAGACGACGGCGGATATGGCGGCGGCGAGATGGGAGCCCCCGGGGCGATGGGAGCACCAGCCGGCTATGGCGGGGCCGAAGGCGGGTATCCCGGCGGCGGTCCCGGATTCCCAGGTGCTGGCTTCCCCGGGGCGGGCGGCAACGCCAAGAAAGCAAATTACCAAGAACTATCAAAAGTGGCTGGCGAGCTGAGTGATAGTTTTGTCGCACAACTCAAGGAGAGTATTGAAAATGGCGACTATGGCGCGGCACTCGTAGACCTTGCCGAGGCGTTGCGAAACCCACCCCGCAGACAAACGCGCGGCGCTGCCGTCGCTGGCGGCTACCCTGGCGCGGGTGCTCCCGGCGCTCCTGGTGCCGGCTATCCTGGCACGAGTGCTCCCGGCGCTCCTGGTGCCGGCTATCCCGGCGCGGGTGCTCCCGGCGCTCCTGGTGCCGGCTATCCTGGCGCGGGTGGTGCTACTGCACCAGGGATGGGACCTCCTGACGGTGCCGAACCTGGTAATCCCAATGCGGGT